>NZ_JBHWVJ010000011.1:0-27048 GCF_042736725.1 Streptomyces sp. NPDC060028
GGCGTGGGTCTCCGCCACCTCTCCCGCGGGGTCGGAGTGGCGTACCAGCGTCGCGGCGGCCCGCCCCCCCCCCGGCCCGGGGGGGGCGGACCGGGCCTGATAATTGCCAGGAGCCGGTATCCGGCCACCCGACGTGCACGGCCCCGAGGCCGTGCGGCAGGAATGGAGCCCCCATGGACGTACGGCACTTCGAGCGCATCACCGCGTTCATCGAGGCGCGCCTCACGCCGCTCTTCGCCGAGGAGACGGGCAGCGAGAACGGCTTCGGGATGGACGACACCTCCCGCGCGCTGCGGGCGCTGCGCAACGCGGTGCTGGAGGCCTCCGCGGTCAAGGGGCTCATCGAGCAGCGGGCGACGGCCGAGCCGGCCCTGCGCCGTGCGATCGACCAGTCGGTGGAGCACCACTGGGACGTCCTGCGCGGCGTCGCCCGGCAGTGGGAGGACCACGCCGACTTCGTCCGCGAGTTCAAGCGCCACGCCTGGGAGCTCGACGAGGTCCCGGCCGCCTGACGGGCCGCATTCTCCGACTTCGGACGCAAAAATACCCCGGACCATTGGCGGCCGGGGTATTCGTCTGCGTATATTAGTTGTTTCACGTCTGGATTCCACGATGACGTGAAGAAGCTTACGAGGACACTGTATCGCGTCAGGAGTGCAATTGTCAACCGAAGAATTCCGGGATGAACAGCAATTCATCACCGGGCTCTACGCGCGCCTCGACGACCTGCGCTACCAGGCCGAACGCGCCGTACAGACGGCGCTCGGCGAAGGCGGGAGCGGCTCCCAGGCTCGCCTCGAGCGCGATGTGCTGGTCGCCGAACAGTCCGGTCTGCTTTCCGCTCTGAACTCGGGCGAGAACGGTCTCTGTTTCGGCCGCCTCGAGTTCTCCGACGGACGCGACCACCACATCGGCCGCATCGGAATCAGGCAGGACGACGCGGAGCGCACGCCCCTCGTACTCGACTGGCGGGCCGAGGTGGCGCGCCCGTTCTATCTCGCCACCGGCCATTTCCCCATGGGGCTGCGCCGCCGCCGGCACATCACCACCCGCGGCCGGCAGGTCACCGGCCTGCACGACGAGATCCTCGACCTCGCCGACACCGAGCGCACCGGCTACGAGGGGGCCGACGCGGACGCGGTGCTGCTCGCCGCGCTCGACGCCGCCCGCACCGGCCGCATGCACGACATCGTGCAGACGATCCAGGCCGAGCAGGACCGCATCATCCGCTCGCCGTACCGCGGGGTACTGGTGGTGGAGGGCGGCCCCGGCACCGGGAAGACCGCGGTCGCCCTGCACCGGGCCGCGTACCTCCTCTACGCGCACCGCGAGCTGCTCGCCAAGCGCGGTGTGCTGATCGTCGGGCCCAACCCGGCGTTCCTCGGCTACATCGGCGAGGTGCTCCCGGCCCTCGGCGAGACGGGGGTGCTGCTCGCCACGATGGGCGAGCTGTTCCCCGGCATCCGGGCGACCGCCACCGAACGCCCCGGCGCCGCGGCCGTCAAGGGCCGCGCCGCGATGGCCGAGGTCCTCGCCCGCGTCGTTGGCGACCGGCAGACGCTGCCCGACACCGTGCCCCCCGGCAGCGGCGAGGAGTCCGCCGTGGTCCCCGAGCCGGCCCTGGAGATCGACCACGACGACTACGGGACGCTGCTGCTCGACCGGGGCATGGCCCACGAGGCCCGGGACCGGGCGCGCGCCACCGGGCTGCCGCACAACCTGGCCCGCCCGTACTTCGCGTTCCGGATCATCGACGCGCTGACCGCGCAGCTCGTCGACCGGCTCGGCGCGGACCCCTACGGCGGCCCCAACCTGCTGGGCCCGGACGACGTCGCGCAGCTCGGCAAGGAGATCGCGACCAGTGCCGAGGTGCACGCCGCCATCGACTCCCTGTGGCCGGCGCTCACCCCCCGGCAGCTGATCTCCGAGTTCCTGGAAGATCCCACGCATCTCCCGGCGGAGGACGCCGAGTTGATCCGCCGTGCGACGGACGACTGGACGCCGGCCGACATTCCCCTGCTCGACGAGGCCGCCGAGCTGCTCGGCGTGGACGACAGCGCGCAGCGCGCCGCCGAGGAGCGGGAGCGGCTGGAGCGGGTCGCGTACGCGCAGGGTGTGCTGGACCTGTCGCAGGGGTCGGAGTCGTACGAGTTCGAGGACACGGAGAACGAGTTCCTCGCCGCCCACGACATCATCGACGCGGAGCGCATGGCGGAGCGGCAGGAGGAGGCAGACCACCGCAGCGCGGCCGAGCGGGCCGCCGCCGACCGGACCTGGGCCTTCGGGCACGTCATCGTGGACGAGGCCCAGGAGCTGTCCGCGATGGCGTGGCGGCTGCTGATGCGGCGCTGCCCGACCCGTTCCATGACGCTGGTGGGCGACCCGGCCCAGACCGGCGACGAGGCCGGTTCCGGTTCGTGGCAGGAGATCCTGGACCCGTACGTCGCGGACCGCTGGGATTTGGTGCGGCTCGGCGTCAACTACCGTACGCCCGCGGAAATCATGGACGTCGCCGCCGCCGTGCTCCGGGCCCGGCGCCCCGATTTCGAGCCGCCGAGCTCGGTACGGTCCACCGGGCAGCGGCCCTGGGTGCGCAGGACCGACGACCTGGCCGCCGCGGTCGCCGACGCGGTACGGGAGGGGACTCCGGCCGAGGGCCGGCTGGCGGTGATCGCGCCGCGCCCGCTGCACGGGGCGCTGGCGGCCGCGCTGCCCGGCGTACGGGCGGGCGAGGGGCCGGACCTGACCCGTACGGTCGTCCTGCTGGACCCGCGCCAGGCCAAGGGGCTGGAGTTCGACACCGTGATCGTCGTGGAGCCGGCCGACCAGCAGCCGAGTGACCTCTACGTGGCCCTGACCCGCGCCACCCAGAGCCTCGGCATCATCCACACCGGCCGGCTGCCGCAGGGCCTGAGCGCCTAGTGCCGTGACCGCAGCCCCCGGTGCGGGGGCTGCGGGGCCGGGAGCGGGAGGTCAGCGGAACAGCATGGAGGCTTCCCCGGCGGCCGTGGTGACCGAGCCGGGGCACAGGAAGCTGCCGGAGACCTTGGTCGCGGTGAAGGCCTGGTTGACGTACTTGCGGGTGGCCCCGTCGCGGTTCCACACGATGTTCGTGGCCTTGAAGCGGCAGGAGATGAAGCTCTGCTTGCCCGAGATGTCGATGGCGTCGGTCTTGGCGATCGCGGCGGCGTCGTCGAACGCGAAGGCGGGGTTGTTGTTGAGCGTGGCCGTGATGCCGCCGCTGCAGGCCAGGTTGCCGGCGGGCGGGTTGATGCTGGTGCGGTCGACGGTCAAGGCGGCCGGGGGATTGGCGCTGGTGCGCGCGTTGGTCCAGCTACAGGTGTTGCCCGCGACCACGATCGTGCCGTCGACCCGCTGATCGGCGGTGGGGCCGAGGGCCGTGGCGGCGGTGGACCCACCGATGATCACCGCTGCCGCGAGGGCGGTCACGCCTGAGAGTTTCGAGAGGTTCATCCTGGTGCTCCTCGTCGTCACGTGCTTGTGGGGGAGGCGGGGCACGCAGGAAGGTCCCACAGGGACCTTGAAATGTCAGGACCATGCCAATGTCTCTCCATGTTTGGCCGAATGCCTCCGGTTCCAACCACCCCGCAACACGTCGGCCCGGGCCAGGTACCGGCGCAGGGGGGCGGTGGGATCCGTGACGCTCCCGCCGTCCGGATCGAGCAGTTCGGGCCACTCGGCCGTTCCGTCCGGACAGCGCGAGCGCAGCCGCAGCAGGCCGGGCATGCGCCGGAAGCGCCGGGTGTTCTTCCCCGAGCGCGGAATCGCGGAAGCTCGGCAACATCGGCCCCGGCGCGTTCGGTTGCCCGGGTGACGCGGGATGCACCCTAGGGGTCGTCCCGGATGCCGCGCAGGGGGCAGCTCGCCTACCGTCGCACGTGGCGCCGACCCTCCGGCCGGCCGATCCCTTCCGCGCCGGACCGGTGCGTTACGGAGGCGTAGTGAAGGCGATAGCTCAGGACCGGTACGGCTCACCCGACGTTCTGGAGTTCAGGGAGGTCGACAGGCCGGCCGTCGGCGACCACGAGGTGCTGGTACGGGTCCGCGCGGCCGCGGTCAACGCGCGCGACTGGCACCTCATGCGGGGCGACCCGTACGTGGCGCGCCTGGTGCTCGGGCTCCGCCGGCCCAAGGAGCGGATCCGGGGCACGGACTTCGCGGGGCGGGTGGAGGCGGTGGGCGAGAAGGTGACGCGGTTGCACCCCGGCGACGAGGTGTTCGGCGAGGCGGACGGAGCCTTCGCCGAGTACGTGTGCGCCCCGGAGGGCGCGGTGGCGGCGAAGCCCGCCAACCTGACCTTCGAGCAGGCGGCCGCGGTGCCGCTGGCCGGCAACACCGCGCTCATGGGCCTGCGCGACCTGGGCCGGGTGCGCCCGGGGCAGCGGGTCCTGGTCAACGGCGCCTCGGGTGGCGTGGGAACCTTCGCGGTCCAGATCGCCAAGGCGCTGGGCGCGGAAGTGACCGGCGTGTGCAGCACGAGGAACACGGACCTGGTCCGCTCCCTCGGCGCGGACCACGTCGTCGACTACACCCGGGAGGACTTCACCCGCGGCGGGCGGCGCCACGACCTCGTGTTCGACCTCGTGGGGAACCGTTCGCTGACCGACATCCGGCGCGCGCTCACCCCCACCGGTACGGTCGTCCTGTCCGGCGGGGGCGTGTCCGAAGGCGGCAGCGTGTTCGGGCCGATGGGGCTCATCCTCAAGGGGCAGGCGCTGTCACGCTTCGCGGGCGGCCACCGGCTGCTCGTCCTCACGGCGACGCCGAACAGGGAGAACCTGGACGAGCTCAGACGACTCGCCGAGGCGGGGAAGGTCAGCCCGGTCATCGACCGTACCTACCCGCTGAGCGAGGCATCCGAGGCCATCCGGTACCTCGAGGTGGAACACGCGAGGGCCAAGGTCGTCGTGACCGTCTGAACCGCCCGCCGGCTACTCGAACCGCGTGGTGTCGCCCGCCCCGCGGCGTACGATCTCGGCCTCGCCGCTGGAGAAGTCGATGACCGTGGTCGGCTTCGTGCCGCAGTCACCCGAGTCGACGACCGCGTCGACCACGTGCTCGAGCCGTTCCTTGATCTCCCAGCCGTGCGTCATCGGCTCGTCCTCGTCGGGAAGGAGCAGGGTGCTGGAGAGCAGCGGCTCACCGAGCTCGGCGAGCAGGGCCTGGGTGACGACGTGGTCCGGGATCCGTACCCCGACCGTCTTCTTCTTCGGGTGCATCAGCTGGCGCGGCACCTCCGAGGTGGCACGGAGGATGAAGGTGTAGGGACCGGGCGTGGACGCCTTGATCGCCCGGAACACGTCGTTGTCGACGTGTACGAACTGCCCCAGCTGGGCGAAGTTCTGGCACACCAGGGTGAAGTGGTGACGGTCGTCGAGCCGGCGGATCGTCCGGATCCGCGCGAGGCCGTCACGGTTGCCCAGCTGGCATCCCAGGGCGAAGCAGGAGTCCGTCGGGTACGCGATGAGCGCGCCGGAACGGATGCTGTCCGCCACATTGCTGATGGTGCGCCGCTGAGGGTTCTCGGGGTGCACGTCGAAGTACGTCGCCATCCGCCGAGACTACGGGATCGCCGCGGGCGGGGCCGATCTGCTGAACCCGGCCGCCCCGAGGCATCGGGTCCGCGCGGACCGGGCACCCAGCACGGGTGACCCCCATCACTCTGCGCGCGGCGCCGCCGGCCCTCACCCGCCCGCGCCGGGCGCTGCTCGCCGGCTCCGCGGGCAACTTCGTCGAGTGGTACGAGTTCGGCGTGTACGGCTGCTTCGCCACCGTCATCGCCGCCCACTTCTTCACCCCGGATCCGGGAGCCGGGACGGGAGCGGGCACGGGAGCGGGCACGGGAGCCGCGACGGGTGCAGGGCCGCTGGTCGCCGCGTACGCCTCCTTCGCGGTGGCCTTCTTCTTCCGCCCCGTCGGGGCCCTGCTGTTCGGCCGGCTCGGGGACCGCGTCGGGCGCCGCCCGACGCTGATCCTCGTGGTCGGCCTCATGACGCTCGCCACCACCCTGATCGGCCTGCTCCCGACCCAGGCCACCGTCGGCGCGGCCGCGCCCTGGCTGCTCACGCTGCTGCGCGTCCTGCAAGGCCTGTCCGCCGGCGGGGAGTTCGGCGGGGCCGTCGCGCTGATGACGGAGTGCGCGCCGCCCGGCCGGCGCGGCCGCTACGGCGCGTGGCAGTCCTTCACCGTCGCGCTCGGCCTGCTCTGCGGCGCGGGCGTCGCCGCGCTGCTGGGCTCGCTGCTCTCGCCGGCCGCGCTGTACGGCTGGGGCTGGCGGCTTCCGTTCCTGCTGGCCCTGCCGATGGGTGCGGCCGCGCTGTGGCTGCGTACGGGTCTGCGTACGGGGCTGGAGGAAGGGGAAGCGCCGGGTCGCGCGGCGCAGGGCGCTCCACCCGGCGCCGACGCCGCCACGGCCGTCACGGCCGCCGTGACCGTCCGGGCCATCGTGCTCGGCGTCGGGCGGATCATGGGCTGGGCCGCGGCCGGGTACACCTTCCTCGTCGTCCTGCCCTCCTACCTCCAGTCCACCCTCGGCGCGTCCTTCCGGGAGGCCCTGATCGCCACCGCCCTCGCCAACTTCGGCTTCGCCGCGTCGATGCTCCCCGCCGGAATGCTCAGCGACCGCGTCGGCCGCCGCCCCGTCATGCTCGGCGGGGCCCTGGCCGTCGTCCTGTTCGCGCTCCCGCTCCTGCACCTGCTCCAGGACCCCGACGCCTCCGCCCCCGCCAGGGCCGCCGCCGTCCTCGGCGCGGGCGCGGCGATCGGACTGCTGGCCGGCCCGGGACCCGCCATGCTCGCGGAAATGTTCCCCGCACGCGTGCGCTGCACCGGGCTCGGGGTGGCGTACGCCCTCGCCAACGCGGTGTTCTCCGGCTGCGCGGGTCTCGTCATCACCGCCGTGACCGCCGCCACGGGCGACGCCGACGTCCCCGCCTACTACGCGGCCGGCGCCTGCGCGCTGAGCACCCTCGCCCTGGCCGGCCTGCGCGGCGACGACCACCGCGGGCCGCTGCGATGAGGGTCGTCGGACTGATGTCGGGCACCTCGTACGACGCCGTGGACGCGGCGGCCGCGGAGTTGACGTTCGAGGACGGGGGCGACACGCTGCGCCTGGTCCCGCTCGGCATGGTCAGCGCCCCGTACGCGGACGACCTGCGGCGCTCGCTCGCCGCGGCCCTGCCGCCCGCGCCCACCACCATGGCCGAGGTGTGCCGGCTCGACACCCGCATCGGACAGGCCTTCGCGGAGCTCGCCGTCCGGGCCGACCGCGAACTGTGCGCAGGCCGGGCCGAGTTGGTCGCCTCACACGGGCAGACCGTGTACCACTGGGTGGCCGACGGCCACGTCCACGGCACGCTCCAGCTCGGCGCTCCCGCGTGGATCGCCGAGGCCACCGGCCGCCCGGTGGTCTCCGACTTCCGCCCCCGGGACGTCGCGGCCGGCGGCCAGGGCGCCCCGCTGGTGAGCCTGATCGACCTGATGCTGCTGCGCGGGCGCGCCGGCGTACCGGCCGCCCTGAACATCGGCGGGATCGCCAACCTCACCGCCCTGCCCGCCACGGGCGCGGCCGTGGCCTTCGACACCGGCCCGGGCAATGCCCTGCTCGACGCGGCCGTACGCGAACTCACCTCCGGGCGGCTCGCCTACGACCACGACGGCGCCCTCGCAGCCGCCGGCCGGGTGCACGAACCGCTGCTGCGCCGGCTGCTCGCGGAGCCGTACTACCGGCTGCCCGCCCCCAAGACGACCGGCAAGGAACTCTTCCACCACGGCCATCTGCGCACCGCGCTGGCGGACTTCGGCGCCCTCGCGCTGCCCGACGTCGCCGCCACCCTGACCCGGCTCACCGCCCGCACCATCGCCGACGCGTTACGCCCCTTCGCGGCCACCGAGGTCATCGCCTCGGGCGGCGGCACCCGCAACCCGGCCCTCATGTCGATGCTCCGCGAGGAACTGCCCGGGGGCACCGCGCTGGCGACCTCCGACAGCCTCGGCCTGCCCGCCGCCGCGAAGGAGGCGTACGCCTTCGCGGTCCTCGGCTTCCTGACCCTGCACGGCCTCCCGGGCACCGCCCCCGAGTGCACCGGCGCCCGCGGCCCCCGGGTCCTCGGCTCCCTCACCCCGGGCCGCCGGCCGCTCCGGCTCCCGGCCCGCCCCGCCCGCCCGCCGAACTCGCTGGTCATCGGCGGGCGGTGACCACCACGCCTGGCTCAGGCGGCGCGGTCTCCTCGAACCCCGATCCGGCCGCCGGGACCGGTTCGGTCACGGGTGGTAGAGCCGACGGGCGCGAGCGGTATCGAGGGGGGAGTCCGTGTCGAGCGCCAGGTAGTGCTCCAGCTGCCAGGCCTGTGTCCTGTCGGCTTGGCGGCTGGTGGTGGTCACCCAGGGCGGGTAGACGCGGAAGGCGCGTTTGCCCTCCGTGGCGCCGGCCGATACGACGCCCTGACGGCGGAGGGCTTCCAGGGGGAAGACGAACTGGCCGGTGTGGCGGTCGTCGCGGGTGCTGATGACGAACAGGTCGACGGGGTCCGTGACGTCGAAGGGCTGGATGGGCCCGCCCGGTGACCGCTTCCACACGGTGACGAACTGCCCGGCCTTCGTCGGGGTGGTCTTGGCCGAGCGGAAACGGACGGCGCGGCCGTCCACGGTGAACGCGTGCGCGGCGTAGGCGAGGCTCTCGGGTTCGGGTACCGGCTGCGAGCAGGTGAACCCACACGGGTCGTACACGAGCGCCTTCGCGACGGCGAGTGCCTCGTGGACGCGGACGCCGTCCGACCAGGGCTCCGTACGGGGTGGGTGGTTGATCGCAGTCATACGTCCACCCTGTCACGGCCCCCGCGGGCGGGCATCACCCGGCGTACTACCTGGGGAGTACGCCTGAAACGCTACGCCGGGGTGACGCCGGTGACGGACGGCCCCGTCTAGCGTGGCTCGTATGGAAGAGCAGCGTGAGCGCCCGGGTCCTCCGTGGCGGCGGTGGGTGGAGCACGGCGGGCGGGGGCCGGCGTGGCGGATCGTGCTGCTCGTGGCCGTCGTCGCGCAGGTCGGCTCCGGGTGGGCCGCGCAGGCGCAGAGCGGGCGCGTGGCGCTGGACTGGTTCGCGCGCCTCCTGCTGCTCCTCGGGCCGGCCCTGCTCCTGGCGCGCCACCGGTATCCGGCGGCCATGGTCTACGGGGTCAGTGCCGTCACCCTGGTGTACGTCGGCGCCGGCTACCCCTACGGCCCCGTGTTCGTCAGCCTGGCACTGGCCTGCTTCGCCGCCGTCGTCGCCGGACACCGCAGAGCCGCCTGGGGGGCCCTCGGCCTGCTCTGGGCCGGGCACCTGCTCATCGCCCACTGGCTCTACCGGTGGCTGCCGCCCGCCGGTGACGGCCCCGCGCCCTGGGGCCAGGAGCCGGCCGTCACCGCGTGGGTCCTCGCGATGCTCGCGGTCTCCGAGCTGGTCCGTGTACGCCGCGAGCAGTGGGCCCGCGAGCGGATCGAGCGGGCGGCCGCCGAGAGACGCAAGGTGGACCAGGAGCGGCTGCGCATCGCCCGTGAGCTGCACGACGTCCTCGCCCACAGCATCTCGGTGATCAACGTCCAGGCGGGCGTCGGGCTGGCCCTGCTCGACAGCGATCCGCAGCAGGCCCGTACGGCGCTCACCACCATCAAGGCGGCCAGCAAGGAGGCGCTGGGCGAGGTGCGGCAGGTCCTCGACACCCTGCGCACGCCCGGCGACGCGCCGCGCACCCCCGCACCCGGGCTCGACCGCCTTTCCGAGCTCGTCGAGCAGGCGGCCGCCGCCGGGCTCGCCGTGGAGATCACCGCCGAGGGCAAGGCCCGGGCCCTGGCGCCCGGCGCGGACCTCGCCGCCTTCCGCATCGTTCAGGAGGCGCTGACCAATGTCGTACGGCACTCCGGGTCGCGCGTCGCCCGCGTCCGCCTCACCTGGCGGCCGGACTCCCTGGTACTGCGCGTGGACGACGACGGCCCGGCCACCGGCAGCGCGGCGGGCGGCAGTGGAAACGGCCTGGTCGGCATGCGCGAGCGCGCCGCCGCGCTGGGTGGCGGCATCGAGGCCGGGCCGCGCCCGGACGGCGGCTACCGCGTGGACGCGCGGATCCCGCTGAAGGCCGCCCCGCTCCAGGAGGACCCGTGATCCGAGTGCTGCTCGCCGACGACCAACTGCTCGTCAGGGCCGGGTTCCGGGCGCTGCTCGACGCCCAGCCCGACATCGAGGTGGTGGGCGAGGCCGGTAACGGCGAGGAGACCCTTCGGCTCGTGCGGGAACTGCGCCCGGACGTGGTCCTCATGGACATCCGCATGCCGGTGCTCGACGGCCTCGCCGCGACCCGCCGGATCACCGACGACGCGGCTCTGGCCGAGGTGCGGGTGGTCATGCTCACCACCTTCGAGCTCGACGAGTACGTCTTCGAGGCGATCCGCTCCGGCGCCTCCGGCTTCCTGGTCAAGGACACCGAACCGGAGGAGCTGGTGCGCGCGGTCCGCGCGGTGGTCGAGGGCGACGCGCTGCTCTCGCCTGGTGTCACGCGCCGCCTGATCGCGGAGTTCGCCGCCCGTTCCAGGAAACCGGCCGCCGTCGAGGGCCTGGACCGGCTCACCGATCGCGAGCGCGAGGTGATGGCCCTGGTGGGGCTCGGCCTGACCAATGAGGAGATCGCGCGCCGCCTGGTCGTCAGCCCGCTCACCGCGAAGACCCACGTCAGCCGGACCATGGTCAAGCTGGGCGCCCGGGACCGGGCGCAGCTGGTGGTCCTGGCCTACGAGTCTGGGCTGGTACGGCCCGGCTGGCTCGGCTGACGGGCCGTAGTCGGCTGACGGCGGCTCGGCTGACACCGTACGCAAGGCCGTGCACGGGCCCGCGCGTGACGCCGTACTCCCGGGGAAGTACCCGCGGTGCAGCCGGCCGTACGACGACGGGACCCCCTCGCGGAGCGATTCTCGAGGTGTGGCGAAACGTCCACACCCGCGAACCTCCGAGGAGCTGAACCGCGATGAACACCCTCACCACCCTCGCGTACGACGGGCCCGGCCCGTGGATCCTGTTCTTCCCGCTGATCTGGGCGGCGGTCGTGGTCTTCGCCGTGACCGTGCTGCGCCGCACCGTGTGGCGGGCCCGCCGGGCGCCGTGGCAGTCCCGGGTCGGCGGCGCGGCCCACGGCGAGCAGTCGCCGATCGCGGTCCTGGGCCGGCGCTTCGCCTCCGGCGAGATCGACGAGGACGAGTACTGGCGGCGGCTCTCCGTCCTGGACGAGCAGTTCGGCCGCTCCCTCAAGGACGGCCCCGCATGAACACCGTCACCCTCACCCCGCCGTCTGCGATCGGCCGCAGGCGGCGGCCAGCCGGGCCAGGGTGATGCGCATCCCGGCCCGGTTGACCTCGACGCGGCGCTCGGGCCGGGTCCCGGCGAAGACCGCGCCGAGCAGATCGGCCAGCCCGGCGCCGCGGCCGGTCCGCAGGTCCTGCCAGGTCTCGGTGACGCGGGTGCCGTCGCCCTCCGGCTCGAAGCGGTATCCCCAACGGGCGATCGGGAGACCGAAGATGCCGACGTCGAAGCCGAACTCGCCCGTCCAGGCCGGTGCCTGCGGTGCGCGCAGCACCGTGATCCTGCCCATCGTGAACCATACGAAGAGCCCCCGCCGATTGAACCCGATGAACCGGGCACCCGGGCGGTCCGCCGACCGGGGCAACCACACCCGCCGGCACTCCGGGCTCCAACGGCCCATGTTCCGCAGGTCGGACACCACCCGGTGGACGTCCGCCGGGGCGGCGTCCACCATGATCTGCTCCTCGAGGAGCCGCTCGCGCTGCGTCACCGGTGTCAGCCGCTCGGGTGGGTGGCGAAAGGCCGGCAGTGCGTACAGGTGATCGTCGACATGGGAGGAGTGTAGGCACCGCCGCCCACGGGCGGCAGCGGCCGCTGGAAACCCGGCGGCGGCGGTGGGGGAGCGGTGCGTAAGCTCCCGATCATGGTGAGGTTGGAGCGGCTCCGGGCCGGACACGCGCAATCCCTGCTGGCCTTCGAGCGGGAGAACAGGGAGTTCTTCGCGCGCAGCGTGCCGGACCGCGGGGACGCCTATTTCGCGGAGTTCGCCGCCCGCCACCAGGCGCTGCTCGACGAACAGGACTGCGGCACGATCCACTTCCACCTCGTCCTGGACGAGCGGGGAGCGCTCGTCGGCCGCGCCAACCTGGTGGATGTGCAAGACGGCACGGCCGAAGTCGGCTACCGCGTCGGCGCGCGAGCCGCCGGGCGGGGCGTCGCGACGGCGGCCGTCGCGGAGCTGTGCCGGCTGGCGGCCGCCTCGTACGGGCTCTCGTCGCTGACCGCGGTGACCACACTGGACAATCCGGCCTCCGCGGCCGTGCTCCGGAAGAACCGTTTCGGCGCGGTGGAGGAGATCACCCTCGACGGGCAGCCCGGCGTCCGTTACCTGCGCCGGCTCGGCGGCTCCGACCCGGTGGGGTGACTCAGCCAGCCAGACCGGTGCCGCAGCGGGCGCAGTAGCGGGCGTCGCCGTCGGTGGCGAGTCGGCCGCATTCGGCGCAGACGCGGTTCAGCAGGCAGGGCGGTTCGCCGCCGTCGGCCTGGAGCGCCGGGCTGATGGTCAGCGGCGGGCGACGGCGGTGGGCGGTGGTGTACGTGAGCCCCTCGCCGCCCGCCCGCACGGAACGGGTGGTGCCCGCGGGCAGCCAGGCCAGCGAGCCGGGGGTGAGGGCCCAGGTGGCGGCCGGCGTGCGGAGTTCGCCGGTGCCGGCGACCACGACGAGCAGGACGCCGAGGACGTTCTCGGTGTGTTCGCCGATCTCCGCACCGGGAGCCAGGTGCACCAGGTTGGCATCCAGGTCCCGCGTGCGGTCGGCCAGCGCCCACACGACGCCGATCCGCCCGTCTCCCAGGGGTGCGGAGTGTGGCGGGGCGACGAACACCGGAGCCGCGGGATCGGGGGTGCTCATGAGGACTCCAGTGGTCGGGCGGGTGCGTCGGGCGGATGCGTCGGGCGGGTGCGTCGGCGGGTGCGTGGGGAAGGTGCGCTGGTCGGGGCGTTCGCCGGGTGCGGTGCGGGGTGAGCCTCCCACAATGCGACGGGCGCGCGCCGTTGCCGATGGCCCTGCTTGATCGTTTGGCCTGCTGACGGGACAGGACAGGACGGGACCGTCGGGTCGGGTCAGCCATCGATACGCGAGGCGAGTGGTCGGGTTGCGAGTTGCACGCAGGACGGTTCTGCAGGCGGCTTCGGCCGGCGCCCTGACGGCGCTGATCGACAGCTCCCCGGCGCTGGCCGCTTCAGGCCCAGGCCCAGCCTCAGGTCCAGGCCCCGCCCCAGGCCCGGCCTCAGGTCCCGTTCCCGCGCCCCCGGCCGGGGAACTGGTCCGGCTCCGGTTCACCCGCGCGACCAACGGCGCCGCGACCGCCACCGCGAGCGGCGACCGGATCGTGGCCGAGGTGCAGAATGTCCTGTGGTCCCTGCCCCCCGACGGTTCGCCCGCCACCGCGCTGACCCCGCCCGACCTGGAGCCCGGCCGCCCGGTGTTCTCCCCGGACGGCCGCCGGGTCGCGATGAGCGCGTACCGCGGCGGCGCCTTCCACATCTGGGTGATGCGCGCGGACGGCTCCGCCCTGCGCCGGCTCACCGACGGCCCCTTCGACCACCGCGCCCCGTCCTGGTCGCCCGACGGCCGTAGCATCGCCTTCTGCTCCGAGCGCGGCGGCGACCCGGTCGCGGGCAGCCCGTACCGAATCTGGACGGTCAACGTCTCCGACGGCCGGATCCGCCGGCTCACGGGCCTGCCCGGGCAGTCCGGCCCCGCGCAGGAGGGCCCCGACGGCCGGCCCGCCGCCTGGGAGGACTTCGACCCCGTCTGGTCGGCGGACGGCTCCCGCGTGCTCTTCGTCCGCGCCGCCCTCAGCGGCGAGACCCTGACGGGCCGGATCCTCGCCTCCGTCGCCGCGGACGCGCACGGCCCCGTACGGACCGAACACACCGCCACCACCGGCAGCCTGCTGGCCCCGGCGATCTCCCCGGCGGGGCGCACCGCCTGGCTGTCCGCCGCTCCCGGCCCCCGCAAGGCCGAGGTCCTCGGCCTGTACGCAGACGGCCGCCCGGTCGCTCTCGACGGCGACCTCGCGCCCGCGCCCCCGCGCTGGCTCGGCGACGACCGGCTGCTCATCACCCTCGACGGCCGCTTCCGGGTGATCCGCCCGCACCGCGACACCACCGGCCGCGAGATCGGGCTCGATGCCACGTTGGAGACGGTCCGGCCCCGCTACCAGGTCAAGCCGTACGTCCTGGAGGCGGAGCGCAGCCGCCCCGTCCGCGGCATCCACCTGCCCAGCCTCTCGCCCGACGGCCGCAGCGTGGCCTTCGCCGCGCTGAACGCCCTGTGGGTCGCGCCCGTCACCGGGGGAGCTCCGCGCAGGATCGCCCAGGCACCCGCCACGGCCTACGTCCAGGGCCCGGTGTGGACCCCCGACGGCCGGGCCTTGGTCTACACCGACGACCGCGACGGGCTGAACACCGTACGCCGCCGGGAACTCGCCGACGGCCGCGAGAGCGTCCTCTCCCCGGGCGGCCGCGTCTACGGCTCGCTCTCGCCCGACGGCCGCCGGCTCGCCGCCCTCGACCTCGCCGGGCAGCTCCTCGTACGGGACCTCGCGACGGGCGCGGACACCCCCCTGGCCGCGGCCCTCGGGGGTGGCGGCCTGCCCGGTCCGCCGAGTTGGTCGCCCGACGGACGCCACGTCGCCCTGTGCGACCGCAACCGCCTGAGCCGGCGCTTTCGCGAGGGCCACAACCTCATCCGCATCGTCGACACCACCACCGGCGAGGCCCGCCTGTACGCACTAGCCCCGCACGCCTCGCTCTCGGACCGCTATGCCTCGGGCCCCGTCTGGTCGCCCGACGGCCGCTTCCTGGCCTGCGTGTCCGAGTCGGCCCTGTGGCTGCTGCCCGTCACCCCCGACGGCGCCCCCGCCGGCGAGGCCCGCCTGCTGAGCGACGAGCCCGCCGACCACCCGTCGTGGTCCGCCGACTCGCGCACCCTGCTCTACCAGTCCTGCGCCCGGTTGCGCCTGCTCACCCTCGACGACTCCGGCGAGGCCGCCGCGGCGCCGCGGACCGTACCGCTGGCCCTGACCTACCGCCGCCCCACCCCCGTCGACACCGTCGTGCACGCCGGGCTCCTGTGGGACGCCACCGGCGCCCCGCCCCGCGCCGACGTCGACATCCTCCTCAGCGGCGGCCGGATCACCGCCGTCGAGCCCCACCGTGCCGGGCGCCGCGCCGCGCGCACCGTCGACGCCTCCGCGGGCACCGTCCTGCCGGGGCTCTGGGACGCGCACGTGCACCCGTACCCGTACACGTACGGAGCCCGCCAGGGCGTGCTGCACCTGGCGTACGGGGTGACGACCGCCGTCTCCCTCGGCGGATCCGCGTACGAACAGGCCCGGCTGCGGGAGGACATCCGGGCCGGCCGGCTCGCCGCACCGCGGCTGCTGGCCGGGGGCGAACTGCTCGACGGTTCCCGCGTCGCCTACAGCATGGGGCGCGCCCACCGCACCCGCGCGGGATTCGCCCGCTCGCTCGCCCGGGCCGCGGCGCTGGACTGGGACTTCGTCAAGACGTACGTCCGCGCCCCGTACGCGTACATGGAGGACGCCGCCCGCTTCGCCCACGACCGGCTCGGGGTCCTGGCCGGGTCCCACCTGTGCGCCTCCGGGATCCAGGCCGGCCAGGACCTGACGACGCATCTCGTGGCGACCGAGCGCGCGGAGTACGGGCACGGTGCGACCCCGAGCGGGCACACGTACCAGGACACCGTCGAGGTCTACACGCGCGGCGGCTTCGACCTCATCGCCACCCCCTTCACCGCCCTGCCGCTGATCGGCGACGATCCGGCGGTCGCCGCCGACCCGCGGGTCACGGACCTGATGCCGCCGTGGGACGTGGCCGCGGTACGGGCGGCGGCCGCGCAGGCGCCGACCGCCGAGCAGAGTGCCGCCCTGGAACGGGAGGTCGGCGTCTACCGGCGGATCCTCGCGGGCGGCGGCAGGCTGGCGCTGGGCACCGACGCGCCGCTCACCCCGGTGGGCCTCCACCTCCACCTGTCCCTGCGGGCCCTGCACCGCCACGGCCTCACCCCGGCCGAAGCCCTGACCACCGCGACCCGTACCCCGGCCCGGGTCTTCGGGGTCGCGGACCGGCTCGGCACGGTCGAGCCCGGCAAGATCGCCGACCTCACCCTCGTCGACGGCGACCCCTTCACCGACTTCGCCGACCTGATCCGGGTACGCGGGAGCATCCGCGGCGGAACCCTGTGGGAACGCGCGGACCTCGAGCGCGCCTTCACCGCTCCCGCGGAGCCCGGCACACCGCCCGAGAGCTGGCGCGGCGTCCTGCACCAGATGCTCCGCGACGGCTGCTGCAGCAGCCCCGACTGACCACCACCGGGGGAAGGGGCCGGGGCGGTGCGGCCTACGATGTGCGCATGAGCGCAAGCACGCATCCGGCAGGTGCGCACGGTTCGCAGGAACAGGACGAGCGGTTGGCCGCCGCGGTGTCGGTCCTGGCGCTGCTCGCCGACGCCACCCGGCTCGCGCTGCTCGACGAGCTCGGCCGGGGCGAGGCCGACGTCACGACCCTCACCGAGGCGTGCGGGGCGGCCCGTCCTTCCGTCAGCCAGCACCTCGCCAAGCTCCGGCTGGCCGGCCTGGTCGCCACCCGCAAGGACGGGCGCCGCGTCGTGTACGCGCTGCGCCACGGGCATCTGCGGCGCCTGGTGGACGAGGCCCTGAACGTGGCCGACCACCAGCTCGGTTCGCTGCCGCCCCACGACTGATCCCTCCCGCCGCGGTGGTCCGTTTCCGGCCGGCCGATTTCCGTTCTACATGTGCACGTGTACGCACATGTTGGTTACGATGGTGGGGTGATGCCGTCCGTACTGCGCAACCGCACCTACCGGCGCCTGTTCGCGGCCCAAGTGGTCGCGCTGGTCGGAACCGGGCTCGCGACCGTCGCGCTGAGCCTGCTCGCGTACGACATCGCCGACGGCAACGCCTCCGCGGTCCTCGGCACCGCGCTGGCGATCAAGATGGTCGCGTACGTCGTCGTCGCCCCGGCGGTCGTCGCGATCACCGACCGGATGCCGCACCGCGCCCTGATGGTGACGGCGGACCTGACCCGCGCCAGCGTCGCGCTGACGCTGCCGTTCGTCACCCAGGTCTGGCAGACATACCTGCTGATCCTCCTGCTCCAAGCGGCGTCGGCGGCCTTCACCCCCACTTTCCAGGCCACCATCCCCGTGGTGCTGCCCGCCGAACGCGACTACACGCAGGCCCTGTCCATGTCCCGGCTCGCCTACGACCTGGAGAGCCTCTTCAGCCCCGCGCTCGCCGCCGCCCTGCTCACCCTGGTCCCCTACGGCTGGCTGTTCACCGGTACCGCCGCGGGCTTCCTCGCCTCCGCGGCCCTCGTCGGGGCCGCCGTACTGCCGAGGCGCGCCCCCGTCGAACGGGCCGGCGGCGGCTGCGCGAGGGCCGCGTACGGGATCCGGCGCTTCCTGGCGACGCCACGGCTGCGGGCGCTGCTCGCGCTCGATCTGGCGGTCGCCGCCGCCGGGGCCCTGGTCTTCGTCGACACCGTCGAGCTGGTCCGCGACCACTTCCACCGGCCCGCCGCCGCCGTCTCCCTCGCGCTCGGCGCGTACGGGGCGGGATCCATGCTCGCCGCGCTCCAACTGCCCCGCCTGCTCCGAAGCTGCACGGACCGGGCGGTCATGCTCCCGGCCGCCCGCGCGCTGCCGGTGGTGCTGGCCGCCGTGGCCGCGCTCACCGCCGCGGCCCCGGCCGGCTGGTCCTGGTACGGGATCCTGGCCGCCTGGGCCCTGATCGGCGCCGCCTGCTCCGCCGTCTCGACCCCCGGCGGCCGGGTGCTCCGCCGCTGCACCGCCGACGCCGAACTGCCCGCCGCCTTCGCCGCTCGGTTCTCCCTCGCGCACGGCTGCTGGCTGCTGACCTACCCCCTCGCGGGCCTGCTCGCGGCCGGGGCCGGGCTGCCCGTCACCGCCGCCGTCCTCGGTGGCGTCGCACTGGCCGCGGCGGTGGCCGCCACCGCGCTGTGGCCCGCCCGGGGCGACGAACCCGAAGATCCGGTCCGCGGCGCACGCGGGGCCCGCGACACGGCCCCGCACGGTCATGCGCCGGCCGCTACCCGGGCTCCAGGGTCGAGCCGGATCCGGGGGGCAGGTCGCCCCGTGGCGAGGGGCGCCTGAAGTGGTCCTCGTAGGCGCCGGCCACGACCTGGGGCATCAGATTGCCGAAGCCCTCCAGGCTGAGCGCGCCCCCGGTGGTGCGGGGCGTGCTCCGGCGCAGCATGTTCGGGACCGTTTCGGCCAGTCGGCCGCTCAGACGGGGCCCCGCCGCGATGCTCTCCTGGTCGTGGCGGCTCCAGGCCACGACCATGCTCAATCCCGGCGGATCGGCGGCGTCCAAGGCGGCCAGGGCGCCGCGGACGGCGGGCAGCTCCAGTGCCCAGCGGTCCACGAGCAGGATCAACGGCCCGGTGGCCAGGCGGTGGTCCCTGCGCGCGACCTCGTGTTCGAGGGTGGAGAGGTCCGCCTGGTCGTTCAGTTGGTACGCCAGGTCGGCGGCCACATGGGCCAGCGGCCTCGCGGACTCGGGATGGTACGGATTCCAGTCGTCGGGGCTGTCCCCGTAGTAGTCGGCACTGCGCCCCTCGGGGAGGTTCCCCCGGGTGGGGGCCGCCACGGCGATCCGCAGACTGCCCTGGTACGACGTGGCCGTGCCGAAGGCGCTCGGCACCGTCCGGTAGTCCACCGGGTGGTGGGGTCCGAGCCGGACGGTCTCGGCGACCTCGACGATCCGTTTGGCGAGCTCGAACACCGCCACCTCGTACTGCTCCGCGTGGCCGCGCAGTTTGATCAGGCCGTACAGCCCGTCGGTGACGTAGCGCTCGCCGAAGGTGTTGTGGTTGAACTGCAACCGCTCGGCGGGGCCGGGAAGTTGGGACGGCGGTACCGGCACCCACAGGGCGGGCACGATGGCCTCGGCCGGCTGGTTGCTGACGGCGCCGTGGCGGATGGCGCGCTGCGAGAAGGCGAACCACTCCTTCCCGCACATCTCGCTGGCGAAATAGCGCGGCGAGTAGAGCGGTACGAAGACGCGGCAGGTGGCGAGCGCCGCCCCGAGCCGTTCCGACCAGCCCTCGCCGCCGCGGATCTCCCGGTCCATGAACCCGGCATCGGCCCCGGCGGGCAGGTCCGTCAGCGCCGTGACGTGGCCGCAGAGGTCACGGAACAGGCGCTCCACCCACCTGTCCGGGTCCGGCCCCCCGGCACCGTAGCGCGGAGTGTGCGCGTAACTGAGGAAGAAGTACGGCCGGTTGCCACCGGATCCGGCCTCCGGCCGGGGCACGCGTTCCTCGGAGACGACCCCCAGCGCCCGGAGCGTCTGCGGGGAAGCCTCGGCGAACGGCGCTCCGCCGGAGGCGATCTCGGCGTCCCCCTCCGCGTCGGGTACCAGCGCGGGGAAGCGCGACGGGGCAGCGGTGTGCGCCGCGATGAACCGGCTCACCGCGGCCCGGGTGCGCACCGCGTCCCGGGCCCCGAGCCTGGGGGCCAGCCGTTCGCGAACGCCGTCCCGGAAGCTCAGCACCGGACCACCCTGCCCGGGGCCCTCCTCGACCGACACCAGGCCGCCGACGACGACCTCGGCCATGTTGGCGGCGCTCGCCTCCGGGACCAGCTCTTGGCGCACCAGGTGCAACAGCCCGGCGTGCATCCGCGGGTACGGGGAGCAGAGCACGGCCAGGCGTACGGCGGGCGCCGACGCCCGGTGCAGGAACGCCTCGACGAGCTGCCCGGCGTCGGCCGGGGCGTCCGGGGGAGCGGGCGTACGGGTGAGCAGGCCCGGCTCCGGTACCAGGACCGCCTCGCAGCCGGCGGGGTCCCCCCGCATGAGGGTGCGGGCCCAGCGCCCGACGGAACGCGGGGAGAGGCCGACGACCGGCAGCGGGAGCCACGTGTCCGGGCGCCCGGCGGGCGTCCGGAAGGCGTCCTCCAGCAACGGCGGCGCCAGGAACCGCAGCCGGGTGTTGGGGACGCCGGGTGCGCCGGGCGTGGTCACCTTCACGGCCGGGAGGTCGAGACCCGAGTGCCGCCAGATCTTCGGCGGCAGCGGGTTCACGAGCAGGGTGGGAGCGGCCCCGGCCCAGGCGTGGACGCGGTCCCAGAGCCCGGCGCCGTCGGCGCCCGGCACACAGTCCGAGAAGACCAGCGTCAGCCGGCGCTGCCGGGCCGTCGGGGATCCGGTCCCGGGCGATCGGGTGCGGGGCCGCGCCTCCCAGGTGTCGACCTCCCGGACCCGCAGGGTGCGAAAGGCCCCGGTCGTGGCCAGTACCTTCAGCAGCTCGTCCGCGGTGTCGCCCCACACGGCCATGGTCGGCGACCGGTCGAGGACCACGGTCAGGTCGAACCAGCGCTCCGGAGCCGGGCGGAAGGCGGGCAGCAGCTCGCCGCTGCGGGCGTAGCCGGCCACCGTACGCGCCAGGTCCAGCTGTTGTCTGCGGCCGGCTGTCCAGGGCCGGCGCAGGGGGCGCAGGGCGCGGGCGATCTCCCGGGCACGGGGGAGCGCGGTCCCCGAGGGCACGGGCACCTGGCGGGCGGGCACCGCGTCACCGCCGGACGCCGAGGGCCCGTACACCGGCCTGTGGAGCGGGCCCCACCCGCTGAGCCGCTCGCGCGGGTCGACGGCGCCGGAGGAGGGGGACGGGGGTACGGCCGCCGCGTCGGCGCGCTGCGGCGCACCGCGGCGCGCCCGGGTGGCGGCGGCGAGCCAGAGCAGTTCGGCGACCGAGAGGCCGTCCAGCTCCCTGCCCAGACCGTGCAGGGCCCGGACCACCGCCGCCAGCGGCTCCTCAGGCACCCGAGAGGTCCCGCATCAGGAGGGCGACGAGCCGCTCGCGCTCGGCGCCTTCGGACCGGGCGGGGCCGTCCAGGAGGTGCAGGGTGCCGAGCAGTTGGTCCACCGCCACGCTCTCGCCCGACGCGACCCGGCGTACGAAGTCGGCGACGAGCTCCGCCGCCGGCCCGGATTCGCCGACGTCCAGCCGCAGGTGGCCGCGGACCACGTCACGGATCAGTTCGACCGTCGGCGCGGGCATGCTGTAGCGCACGCAGCGACGCAGGAAGGGCGCCGGGAGCTCCTGTTCGCCGTTGCTCGTCATCACGATGAACGGGAACTCCGTGCACTGCACGTGGCCGTCCTGCACCACGTGCCGGACGTCGCTCTCCCAGGTCCGTACCCGCGCGTTCTGCTGCTCCTCGCGCATCAGCTCGGTGATGCGGAACTCCCCGCGTTCGAGCACGTCGAGCAGGTCCCCGGGAAGATCGAGGTCGGCCTTGTCGATCTCGTCGATGAGCAGGGCGCGCGGCCGCGTCGCGGGCAGCAGCGCGGTTCCCAGGGGGCCGAGGGTCAGGAAGGCGGCGATGTCGTCCAGGTCCACCTCGGCGCCCGTGCCCGCCCGCGCCTGCTCCTGCCGGAGCCGGTGGGCGTGGATGCGGCCGAGGGCGTCGTAGCGGTAGAGGGCGTCCGCGAGCGAACTGCGCGAGGTGACGTGCCAGCGCAGCACGGGTCCCAGCGCCAGCTCCGTGGCCACCTGCTCGATGACCGTGGACTTGCCCGTTCCCGGTCCTCCCGTGATCAGCAGCGGCCGGCGCAGCGCGAGCGCCGCGTTCACGGCGTCGGTCAGCCCCTCCGGCGGGCGGAACACCGCTGCGGCCGAGCGGATCGGGAAGGTGCGCCAGGGGGGCGGTTCGGGCAGGGAGACACCGGCCCTGTGCACACCGTCGCCCCGGTAGTACGCGTCCCAGGTCATGGGTTCCTCTCCTCACGGGTACGGGCAAGCGGGGTCGAAGTCCTGAAGAACCTGCAGAAGCGCAGCCAGTCCTCGTCGTCCCAGACGGCGCGCAGATCGGCCAGCCCGGCGCCCGCGTCGCCCCGCCAGCGTTCCCGGTAGGCGCGCGCCAACGCGCCCGGCATGGCCCACCAGTTCCGGTCGAGGCAGCCGTGCCGCTCCGCGGGGAAGCCCTCCGCCGCATGCGGCCACAGCAGGACCGGCGTGTAGGCGAGGAGCATCTCCATCAGCCGGGCGTCGGCGCCGGGATGCCGGGTCAGGCCGATGCCGCGCGTGTAGCGGCCGTAGCGCAGGTGGTCGCGCAGGGTCTGCGGATCGGCGAGGTCCTCGTGGGGCAGCCAGTCGACGGGTGCGCCGACATGGCATTGCGCGATCGACGCCCAGCGCTCGGCGACCACGGAGTCGATGCTGCGCAGTACGGCGTCGGGGGTGAGGCGGCTGCTCCAGTGCAGGCGTACGTCGTAGCGGATGCCCAGCAGCATGGCGACGCCTGCCTCCTCGGGCCGCCAGGCCAGCAGCAGCCCGCTGGGGACGGCCAGGTCCAGCCGCTTCAGCGGGAGTTCGAGGGTGGCGGCGTGCTCCTCGGCCCACTGGACCGCCTCCTCGACCGCGCTCTCGGCTCCCCTTCTGTCCGCCGCCTCGTTGGGGAACTGCTCGTGGTGGACCATCGCACCGTCCAGCAGCAGCCAGCCGTCGAGCACCTCGGGCCAGTCCCCGGTGAGGGAGGAGTGCAGGCTGACGACGAGGCTGAGCCGCTGGCTGTCCGTACGCCGGGCGGCGTGCACGATGGCGTCGTTGACCTCGACGGGGGCTTCGATCCGCTGTCCCCACGCGCGCAGTTCGGGGTCTTTCAGGTCCTTGCCGCAGGCTTGGGCCAGCAGCGCCACGAACCGGGCGACGGCGCGTCTGCCGTCCACTTCGGTGGCGGGGTGGTTGAAGGTCAGCTCGTCGATGACGGCCACGTCGGTCAGGTTCGGGTCGCCGGTCGGCAGTCTGCCCTCGGCCGCCAGCATGGTGTACAGCGCATGCCGGATCCGGTCGGTGGTCAGCTCGCCGCCGATCCAGCCCCGCACGAACTGGACGGTGCGCACCGCGACGAGCAGCCCGTCGACACCGCGCAGCGCGCGCTCACGGGCCGGGGAGGCCGGGAGGTGCAGGAGTTGCTCCCGGCATCGCACGGCCGCACGCAGATCCGGGGTGGCGTCCGGCACGGGCATGCGGGGGTCCACGTCCGCGAGGGCCTCGGTCAGCTCCTCCGCCGCGAGCCTGCCGCCGAGGCCGCCCAGCAGGCCTTCGCGGACCCGCGCGTTGCGGGCGATCCACAGGGGCTCCGGGGCCGAGCCGTCTCCGTCGAAGTCGAACCCGGTGAGGTCCTGGCCGACGATGACGGTACGCAGCGCGTCGAGGACCTCGCCCACGCGCAGCGTTCCGCCCGCGCCGGGCAGACCGGCCCGGACGAGCCCGGCCAGCTGCCGTGAGAAGGAGAGGTCGACGGCGGGCTGGCCCAGCGACGAGGCCATCAGCATCCCCAGCCGGGTACGGCCGCCGCGCGCGCCGCCGGTCAGGTCCTGGGCCGTGGGCGGGGCTCCGGCCGCGTGGCAGGTGTCGATGATGCCGAGTACGCCGCCGACACCCGGGTGGTCCACGGCGACGGCCAAGAGGTCGCTCACGTTCACGGAGTCCTGCCGGAGGTCCTCCGTGGAGTCGGCGCACATGAGGTGGAGCGTGCTGCTGCGGCCGGGTGTGAAGCCGTGGCCGAGGAAGGCGAGGACGAGCGCCGCGCGGTGCTCGGCCGCGTACCGCACCGCCTCGTCCACGGTGTCCCGGACCATCCGGCTGGTGAGGCCGTCGCCTGCGACGAGGGCGGTACGCCCGTCCGGCAACCCGGGTTCGCACGCGCCGAGCGAGGGGTCCGCGAGCGCCTCGTACAGTCCGCCGGCCGCCTCTTCCAGGCGGGCCAGACGCTCCATCGACGCACACTGCGGCGCGACCACCAGGAGGTGACGGCGGGAGGCTCGGCGGCCTCTCATCCCAGGTCACCGCGGTCGGCGCGTCCTCCCACCGGCCGGGCCAGGGCTTGCGCGACGGGTCCGGCGACGGCCGGCTGGGCGAGGTACTTCTCGGCGGAGTGGACCCAGGTGCCGTCGGAGTCGACGCGCCGGCTGACGGGGGCGACTCCCGCGCGGTTGGCGCGTACGCCCCGCTCCAGGCGGGGCCGTACGGCGATGATGTCGTCCCGGTCCCAGAAGTTCAGCCATTGCGCCACGTTCTCCGGCGCGCAGGGCGGCTGGGGGCGCAGCCGTGGCCACACCAGGGTCCGCATGGCGAGCGGTGAGCCCAGGGTCACGAACAGGGGTGTGGTCGTGGCGAGTTCGTGCAGGGCCTCCAGCGCGACGATGGTCCCCAGCGAATGCGCCACCACCACGGCCGGTCCCTCCCCGATCGCCTCGGCGACCCGGGCGCGGATCCGGCGGTCCAGTCCGGCGCCGTCCGGGCCGGCCTCCGCGCGCGCCAGGTAGCGGGCCACCTGGGTCAGGTGGCCCACCATCAGCTTGGGGGTGATCCACCGGGCGGCGGGGCCCCAGGGTTTGAGGGCCATCACGGTGGTCGCCACGTTGAGCGCGCGGCGTACCACCTCCAGGCTGCCCTGCTCCTGGCCCCTCGGCGCGGCCTGAGCCCGGGCGTGGTCGAGGATCCGGCGGTCCCACTCGTCGCCGTCCTCGTCCTTCCCCGCTTCCGCTTCCTCCGCCTCGGACAGGCCGTCCACCCAGGCGACCAAGAGCTCCGAGAGGATCTTGGCCTCCGCGTCGCCGGTGACCTCGGGGCCGGCCCCGCCCTGGGCCCGGCCGGGCCCGAACAGGTCTGCGTAGTGGGCGAACACGCACTCGGCCAGGCCACCGGCCAGCAGCTCGCGGGCCGCCTCCGAGTGCCCGGCCTCCTGCATCCCGACGGCCAGCGCCCCGGTCCAGGCCGTGAGTTCGCGGGCCGGATCGCGGGCGGCGCCGATCCCGTGGACGAATACCAGGCGTGCCCGCATCGACTGCCTCCCCATGGCACAGCGCAGTGTCCCCGAAGGCTAACAACCAGCCGCCGCCGTGGGCGGCGGGTTCGGCCAAGTCTTTGGGTAGGGTGCCCTTCGAGATGGGGCGTTCTGCTTGGGAGACGTGAGTTGATGAGTGGTCAGCAGCCGGACCGGGACGGATTCCCGCAGGTTTTCCAGCCGCTCTCGGGAGACGATCCCACCACCATCGCCGGGTACCGGCTGGCCGCCAAGCTGGGCGCGGGCGGCATGGGCAAGGTCTACCTGTCGTACACGCCCGGCGGACGGCCCGTGGCCATCAAGGTGATCCGCCCCGAATTCGGCGAGGACCCCGAGTTCCGGCGGCGGTTCGCGCAGGAGGTGCAGTCCGCGCAGCGGGTGCAGGGGCTGTTCACGGCGCCCGTGATCGACGCCGACACCGACGGTGCGCAGCCCTGGCTGGCCACCGCGTACGTACCGGGCCCCTCGCTCGCCGATGCCGTCGTCGCGCACGGCGCGCTGCCCGTCGAGGCGGTGCTGCTGCTCATCGCCGGCATGGCCGAGGCGCTGCACGTCATCCACGGGGCGGGCATCGTGCACCGCGACCTCAAGCCGTCGAACGTGCTGCTCGCCGCCGACGGCCCGCGCGTCATCGACTTCGGCATCGCCTACGCCGCCGACGCCACCTCCCTCACCGGCAGCGGTGTCACCATCGGCACCCCCTCGTTCATGGCGCCCGAGCAGGCCGCGGGACGCCGGGTCACCGCGGCCACCGACATCTTCGCGCTGGGCCAGGTCGCGGCGTACGCGGCCACCGGATCCCCCGCGTTCGGCGAGGGGACCTCGCACGGTGTCCTCTACCGGATCGTCCACGAGGAGCCCGACCTGAGCGGGGTGCCGGCGCGGCTGACGGAACTGGTCACCCGCTGCCTGGCCAAGGACCCCGACGCCAGGCCGTCGATCCCCGAGATCATCGCACTCTGCCAGGCGGCGAACGCGGAGACGGTGCTGCGCCGCCCCGAGGACTGGCTCCCGGCTCCGGTCGCCGCGGACATCACGGTCCGCGCGGCCGCCCCCGCCCCGGTGCAGACCCCGCCGCCGCCCGCCGCCGCGCCGTCCGTGGGCTACACGCCCACCGCGCCGGTGCGCCCGGCCGCCCCGCCTTCGGCCGCCACTCCGCCGCCCGGCTACGGGCCGGCCCCGGCGTACCAGCCCACTCAGCCGCGCCGGCCGCAGCCCCAGCCGCAGCAACCGCCCCAGCCGTACCGGACGCCCGCACCCGCGCCGTCCCCGATGCACGCCCACGCCTACGCCCCGACGCACGTACCGCCGGGCTACCCGGGAGCCCCGGCGCCCCGGCCCCCGCAGCGCTCGGGCAGGCGGGGCGCGCTCGTCGCCCTCGCCGCGGCGCTGGTCTTCACCGTCGGGGCCGGCGGCACGGCGTACGTCATGCTCAAGGACAAAGACCAGGGCAAGGGGCAGCAGGCGCAGGGCGGGACCCCGTCCGGATCCGGCAACGCCGGCGCGGGGCAGAACTCCTCGAAGCCGAGCGCCAAGGCCGACCCGAAGCCCGTGGAGTACAAGGGCGTGAACCTCACGGCCGGCTACCACCTGACGCTCAGCGACGAACCGATGCGGCCCCAGCAGGGGGAGGACGGCGGGTACGAGCTCTCGTACGACACCGGCTCGTACCTCGACGCGGAGAGCGAGGGCGGACAGCTGGTGCTGCTCGACCCGGGGCAGGAGGGGTCACTGGCCGCGTGCCGTGCGGACACCCGCTTCAGCCAGACCGTCTACGTGAACAAGCTTTCCAAGGGGCGGCAGGTCTGTGTCATCACCGGCGCGGGCCACGTGGGGCTCCTGACGGTCCAGGGGTTCTCGCCCGAGGACTCGACCAGCAAATACATCACGCTGGACGTGACCGTCTGGCGCAACGCCATCAGCCCGGCCTCGGGCCACTGACGCCATCGACGCCGTCTCGCCCGTCGTCGGGGGGGGGCCGGCCGGCGGGGGGGGGGGGGGCGGCCCGGCGCGGGTGCACAAAACACAACCCCCCAAACCCGGCGACAAAGC
>NZ_JBHWVJ010000011.1:27058-117094 GCF_042736725.1 Streptomyces sp. NPDC060028
TTACCTTTGGGGCAACCCCAACCGCCCGGCCCGGGGCCAACGCCCCCAACGCCCCCGGTCCCGCCCGCGGTCGGCTCCCCCCGGGCGGGCGGGGTGACCCCCCGCGCCGGAGCGGACCGCGCCGGAGCGGACCGGGCCCGAGGCCCGGCCCGCTCCGGAGTCGGCTGCGATCGCGCTGTGCTCAGGCCTTCCGGCGGCCGAGGCCGATCGCCACCAGGAGCGCCGCGGCGACCACGATCGCGACGTCGATCGCCAGCACCGTCCGCACCCCGTCGAAGAGCGAGGCCCGGGTGGTGGCCAGGACGCCGAGCAGCGGGATGCCGATCGTGAGGCCGACCTGCTGGGTGGTGGTGACCAGGCCGGTGGCCAGGCCCTGCTCCGAGTCGGGCACGCCGCTGGTCACGGTCACCCCGTACGAGATGATCGCGCCCAGGTGGAACATGCTGGCCACCGACACGGCGACGGTCGCGACCAGGGCGCCGGAGCCGCTGCCCACGGCGAGCAGGGCGGCGGTGAACAGGCCCTGGCCGAGCAGCGAGGCGACGAGCGTGCGGCGGGCGCCGAAGCGGCCGATGACCTTCGGGGCGTACGTACCGGCGAAGACGGAGGCGACGCCCTGGACGCCGAAGACCAGACCGGTCCGGAAGGACGACAGCCCCAGCGTCTCCTGGAGGTAGAGGGTCAGCACGAACACGACCGTCGACATCATCGAGAAGGTCACCAGACCGCCCACGTTGCCCCAGGCGACCGTGCGCCGCCTCAGCATCGGCAGGGACACGAGCGGGGCCGAGGACCGGGACTCCACCACCACGAACGCGGCGAGCAGCGCGAGTCCGGCGACGAGCGTGCCCCACACGTCCACACCGCCGAAGCCGCGCTGGGCCGCCGTCGACAGGGCGTAGATCAGCGCGAGCAGACCACCCGTGACGGTGACGGCGCCCGGCACGTCCAGGCGCGGCCGCTGCGGGGTGCGCGACTCGGGCAGCAGGCCGGGGGCGAGGAACAGCACGATCGCCGCGGCGACCGCGAGCAGCCCCATCGTGGACCGCCAGCCGAGGGTGTCGGTCATGACACCGCCGAGCACCATGCCGATGGTGAAGCCGAGGGACAGCAGGGTGCCGGAGATGCCGAGCGCCCTGTCGCGCAGCGGGCCCTCGGGGAAGGTCGTGGTCAGCAGGGACATGCCGGTCGGCACGATGACCGCCGCGCCCAGGCCCTGCAGTGCGCGCCCGGTCAGGAAGGACGCCGGGTCCCAGGCGAGGGTGGCGAGCAGGGAGGCCGCGCCGAAGACCGCGAGGCCGGTCAGGAACAGCTTCTTGCGGCCGTAGAGGTCGGCGATCCGGCCGAAGAGGAGCAGGAAGCCGCCGGACGGCAGTGCGAAGGCGGTGACCGCCCACTGGAGGGCGGACCGGCTCAGGCCCAGGTCCTTGCCGAGCGCCGGCAGGGCCACGTTCAGTACGGAGAAGTCGAGGGCCACCATGAACTGGGCGGCGCAGAGGACGAAGAGGACCAGCTTGGCCCGGCCGGAGAGCCGGTCGTTCTCGAGAGCCGCCGTGTGCGGCACGTTGGTTGTCGTGTGTGTGTCGATCGCCATGACCACTACCTTCGTGGCCCGGGAACGTCCGTGAAGAGTGGGAACTTATCCTGTTGCCGGCACCACCAGGCAGCCGACAGGGGGATTTTCGTGGCGACACCGATCGACAGGCACCGGCGGACGGAACTGCGCGAGTTCCTCATGAGCAGGCGCGCCAGGGTCAGTCCGGCCGAGGCCGGGCTGCCGGACGGCGGAGGCCGCCGGCGTACCCCGGGCCTGCGCCGCGAGGAGGTCGCCGTGCTGGCCGGGGTCGGGGTCTCCTGGTACCAGTGGCTGGAGCAGGGCCGCGACATCACCGTGTCCTCGCACGTCCTGGACGCGGTCAGCCGGGTGCTCAGGATGAGCAGCGCCGAGCGCCGGCACCTGTACGTGCTCTCCGGACTCAACCCGCCCGCCCTGGAGGTCGCGCCGGGCGACCGGGACATGTGCGACGGACTGAAGCGGCTGATCGACGCATGGATGCCGTTCCCCGCGCACATCATGGACTCGTACTGGAACACGGTGCTGTACAACGACGCGGCCGCGCTGGTGTTCGGGATGCGTCCGGAGATCGTGCAGAACTGCCTGATCGCCTTCTTCACCGACCCCCTGTACCGGGCCCGTTCCACGCAGTGGGAGGAGATCGCCTGCGACGTCGTGGCCCAGTTCCGGGCGGCCTGCTCCGAACACCCCGAGGACGAGGGGTTCCAGGCGGTCCTGGAGGAGGCGCGCGAGGTCAGCCCGGAGTTCGTCGCCCTGTGGGAGCGGGGCGACGTCCGGCCCGGGGGCCAGCTCCGCAAGCACATCGAACACCCCGTCGTCGGCGGGCTGCGCGTGGAGTCGACCCAACTGCGGGTCCCGGCCCGCCCCGACCTGTCGATCGTGCTGCACACCCCGCTTCCGGGCACCGACACGGCCGAGAAACTGGAGTGGCTGACCTCACCGGAGGGCCGGCGCGGCCTGATGTACCCCGTCGCGGGCTGATCCCGGCCGCGCCCCGCGGCGCCGTGCTACGGGGTCGGGCCAGGGCGTCGGGCTACGGGGTGCGCCGGCTGCCCAGAACCGTGACGGCGGCGATCATGCGGTCCCAGAAGCGTTCGGTGTCGAGCGTCACCGCGACCCGGGCGTTCACCGGGCGGCCCAGGTACTGGTGGAGGTCCACCACCGTGGCGCCTCGGGTGTGTTCGCCGTGCAGTTCCACCGTGACGTTCGCGTCGACGCACGTCACGATCGCCGGATCGATGACCCGGGCCACCGCGACGGGGTCGTGCAGCGGGGGGTGGGGCATGCCCCACAGTCGGCTGTAGGCGGAGGCGAAGTACGCCAGCAGCTCGGCGCAGATGTGCCCGAGTTCGGTGCCGAGTCCTTCGAAGCGGGCCAGTACCTGCGGTGTGGCCAGCGCCTGGTGGGTGACGTTGAGCCCGCACATGGTGAGGGGCACGCCGCTGCGGAAGACGATGTCCGCGGCTTCCGGGTCCGCGTGGATGTTGAACTCGGCCGCCGGGGTGCGGTTGCCCCGCTCGGTGGAGCCGCCCATCAGCACGATCTCGCGGATGTGGGCCGCGCTGTCGGGGTAGCGGGTCAGGAGCAGGGCGATGTTGGTCAGCGGGGCCGTCGGCACCAGGGTGACCGGTTGCGGGTGCTCCATGAGGATCCGGTGGATCAGGTCCACCGCGTGCTCGGGGACGACGTCGACCGTGGGCTCGGGGAACTCCGGTCCGTCCAGCCCCGATTCGCCGTGTACGTCGTCCGCGACCGCCAGCGGCTGGAGCAGCGGCCGGTCGCAGCCGGCCGCGATGGGTACGTCGGTGATCCCCGCCACCGTGCACACACGGCGGGCGTTGAGCGTCGTCTTCTCCAGGGTCTGGTTGCCGGCGACCGTGGTGATGGCGAGCAGGTCCACCGCGGGGTCGGCCGCCGCCAGCATGATGGCGAGGGCGTCGTCATGCCCGGGGTCGCAGTCGATGATGATCGGGACGGGCACGGGGCAATCCTCGCAGTCGGGGGCCGCTGATCTGCCCAGTCTGCCGTCGGCGTGGGTGTGGAAGCCGTCGGTTCCGCGCCAAATCCAAAGCTCGGTGGCGAATACACGTACCATCGGCGGCCCGCTCCGCCGGAACTCGCCCACCGAGGTGCGGAACCGATTCTGCGCGCGGTCGTTGACATGCTGGGTGCACCCCCCCGCTCCGGGCCCTCCGTTCCCCGGGGCGGGACTCACCCCTTCCCGCTCCAGCGCACCGGCAGCGCCGCCACCCCCCGGAGCATCGTGCCGGAGCGCCAGACGAGGGAGTCGGGCGCGGCGGCCAGGCCGAGGTCGGGGAAGCGCCGCAACAGGGTCGCGAGCGCGATCGAGCCCTCGGCGCGGGCGAGCGGAGCCCCCAGACAGTGGTGGACGCCGTGGCCGAAGGCCAGGTGGCCCCGGGGCGCCCGCCGGATGTCGAAGCGGTCCGGGTCGGGAAAGTGCCGGGGGTCCCGGGAGGCCGCGGCCAGGGAGAGCATCACGCTGTCGCCGGCGGGTATGAGGGTGCCGCCGATCTCCACCGGCTCGGCGGCGAAGCGGAACGCGGCCGCGGTGACGGGTCCTTCGTAGCGCAGCATCTCCTCGACGGCGCCGTCGAGCAGGCCCGTGTCGGCGCGCAGGGCGGCGAGCTGGTCGGGGTGGCGCAGCAGGTTCAGCAGGCCGCCGGAGATCAGGTTCACGGTGGTCTCGTGGCCGGCGACGAGCAGGAGGAAGGCCATGCCGAGCAGTTCCTCGGGGGACAGCCCGTCCTCGCGCGCGGATGCCGAGACGAGCGCGCCCATCAGGTCCGCGCCGGGATCACCGCCGGGATCACCCGCGGGAGCTCCGGCGGCCCCGCCGACCGCGGCGGCGCCCTTGCGCCGGATGAGCGCGGCGAAGTAGCCGGTCATCTCGGCCACGGCGGCGCCGGCCGCCTCGGGCGAGCTCGGTGCCACGATCTCGTTCGACCAGGTACGCAAGCTCACCGCGGCGCTCGGAGTCGACTGGAACCGCGCCGAAGTCCGCTACGGGGACGAGGAGTTCGTCGGGTAGTACGGCGACCTGTCCGGCCGCCCGCGGGCCGGTCTTCCGCCGTGGGCCGGGTCCGGGGTGGGGCAACGCGTGCCGCCCACCCCGCCCCGTCCCGCTATCCGGCCGCTGTTACGTCCACTGCTCGACCGGCGACTTGCCGGGGAGCGGCTTGCCGATGACGGCGAGCGGTATGAAGAAGTTGACCTGCCCGATCGCGACCGTCAGCGTGATGAGCGCCTTGGCGTCGTAGTGCGCGGACACCTCGGCGAACAGCTCGTCGGACACCCTCTCGCCGTCAACGGTCGGCTGCAGCACGGCCTCCACCAGCGCCAGCGCGGCGCGCTCGGCCTCGGTGAAGTACGGCGCGTCCCGCCAGGACGCCACCGCCGCGAGCCGCTCCTCGGTCTCCCCGCCCTTGCGCAGGAGATCCGAGTGCATGACGGTCAGATAGGTGTTGCCGACGATCTGCCCGGCCCGGAGGTGGACCAGGCCGATCGTGGTCCGGGGCACCGACTGGTTGGCGGTGGCCTTGTACAGCAGCCCAGCCACGTCCTCGATCTCGGGGACGAAGTCAACAGGGTTGGAGACGCGCGAGCGCAGCGTCCCCTCCGGGGTGGTCGAACGTGTTTCCATGGCCGGCTTCCTTTCAGGATCTTCAGGTTGTTGCCGGAGCCATGACGGAGCGCGGCGGACAGATGTGACCGCGGCCGGGCACACGGGGCGGATTTGGCTCGAATCAGGCCGACGGGGGCGCAACCCGCCCCGGGGCGTCCACGAGGCGTTGGAGCGCGGGCGCGTACAGGTCCGCCAGGCGTTCCGGGGACGTACGGGGTGTCGCGCCGTCGGGGCGGTGCAGGCTCAGTGTGGCGCCGAGTCCCAGCAGCAGGCCGGCGATCAGCTCCGCGCGCAGCTCCGCGTCCGGGCCGGGGAGCAGGCCGGCGATGCGGGCCGTCACCTGCTCGCGGAAGCGGTCGCGCAGGCGGGTCCGCTCGTCCTCGATGCCGAGGGAGAACACCACGCGCAGCAGGGGATCGCCCCGCAGGTCCTCGCGCAGCCGAAGCGTGGTCAGCACCAGGTGGCGGCCCAGGTCTGCGGGCTCCGCCCCGAGCAGGGCGTCGGCCGCAGCCCGGAAGTCGGTCACCGTGTCGAACAGCTCTTCCTTGCTGCCGAACCGCTTCACGATCAGCGACGGGCTGACACCCGCGTCCGCCGCGATGCCGCGCATGGTCACCTCCGCGTACGGGCGCAGCGTGAACGCCCGGCGCGCTGCGCGGACGATGGCGTCGCGGCCGGTTCCCGTACCCGTGGCGGGGTCCTCGGCAGGGGTCATGCGCTCTCCTGTGCGGCGGGCCGCGGGCTGCGGCGGCGGTCCTGCGACCGTACAGGCCGCCGCGCGGGCAACAGGAGCGCGGCGCCCAGCGCGGCGAGCGCCGTACCGCCGGCGATCAGGAAGATCAGCAGGTACGCGTGCAGCGTGGGTGCCTCCCGGCCGCCCGCCCGGAAGGTGACGTGGGCCAGCACCACCGTGACCACGGTGCTGCAACAGGCCTGGCCGACCGAGCGCATGAGGGTGTTCAGGCCGTTGGCCGCGCCGGTCTCGCTCACCGGCGCGGCCTGCATGACGAGCGCGGGCAGCGCCGAGTACGCGATGGCCGTGCCCGAGGCGACCACCGTGGCCCCGGCTACGATCGGCCAGAGGCTGTGGCTGGTGAAGAACCGTACGACGTACCCCGCGGCCATGACGGCGGCGGCGACCGCGAGCGCCGTCCGGGGCCCGTACCGGGCGGAGAGCCGCGCCGACACCGGGGACAGGGCGACCATCGCGAGGCCGCCCGGCAGCATGCACAGTCCGCTCTCCACGATGGACGCGCCGAGTCCGTAGCCGGTCGTGACCGGTTCCTGGACGAGCTGCGCGGTGACCAGGGAGTTGGCGTAGAAGGCGAAGCCGATGAGGAGGGCGGCGACGTTGGCGAGCAGCACCGCCGGCCGGGCGGACACCCGCAGGTCGACCATGGGGGAGGAGTGGCGGAGCTCGTAGCGGCCCCAGGCCAGGCCGACCAGGACGGATCCGGCGAGCAGGCCGAGGGTGCGCGGCGCGGCCCAGCCCCATTCCGGGCCCTGGGTGACCACCAGCAACAGGCCGACGAGAGTGGCGGCGAGCCCCAGCGCGCCCACCGTGTCGAACCGTCCCGGAGCCCTCTGCGACGAAGCCGGGACGATCCGGAGCACGAGCAGCACGTCCAGCAGGCCGAGCCCCGCGGAGGCCCAGAACATCGTGTGCCAGTCGAAGTGCTCGACGACCAGCGCGGCCACGGGCAGCCCCACGGCGGCGCCGATGCCGAGCGAGGAGCTCATCAGCGCGATCGAGGGCAGTACGCGCTCGGCCGGGAGCTCGTCGCGGATGATGCTGACCCCGAGGGGGATGACGGCGAGCGCGGCCCCCTGCAGGGCGCGGCCCGTGATGAGTACGCCGATGTCGGAGCTGACGGCGCACAGGACCGAGCCGGCGGTCAGCACCCAGAGCGAGGCGAGGAGCACCCGGCGCTTGCCGTACAGGTCGCCGACCCGGCCGAGGACGGGGGTGAAGACCGCGCCGGTCAGCAGGGTGACGGTGACCAGCCAGCCCGCGGCCGCCGGGGTGCTGCCCGTGAGCTCCGGGACGTGGGGCAGCAGGGGGACGACCAGGGTCTGCATGACGGCGACCACGACGCCGCAGAAGGCGAGGACGGGCACGACGAAGGTCGGCCGCGCGGGTATCGCTGGGTTCATGAGGCTCCAGACGCCGATCCGGGCAGGGGTGCACAAGCGTTCACCCCCAGGGTAAACGCTTGTGCACCCCTGCCCGGTCGACTCCTGGTCGCGCGGACCGGAGCGATCTGCGCCGACGACGTCGATCTACACCGCGAGCGCCTCGATGATCGCGGGAAGGCCCGGAGTCGGCAGGACCCGCTGGAGCCGGAAGCCCGCCCGGTCCAGCAGCGACTCGAACTCGGCGGCGGTGCGCTCGCGGCCCTTCAGGGCCATCAGCATGACGATGTCCAGCTCCAGCGCGGGATGCGGCGCGCTGTTCCCGGGCAGTACGGAGTCCACGACCAGCAGCCGGGCGCCGGTCTCCGCTGCCCGGCGGATCGAGCCGAGGATGCGCAGGCAGTCCTCGTCGTTCCAGTCGTGCAGGATGTGCTTGAGCAGGTAGAAGTCACCGCCGGACGGCACGGCGGTGAAGAAGTCGCCGCCCTCGGTCCGCCACCGCCCGGTGAGCCCGGGCCGGTCCAGGACGTGCTCGGCCACGGTGGCCGACTGGTCGAAGAGCACGCCGGCCAGGGACGGCTCCTGGCTCAGCACGGCCCCGAGCAGCCCGCCGCGGCCGCCGCCCACGTCGATCACCCGGGCGCCCGCCGGGAACGCGTAGCTCTGCGCGACCAGTTCGTCCTCGGCGCCGGAGAACGCCGCCATGCCGCTGTCGAAGGTGGCCCGGTCCTCGGGCGACTTCTGCAGGTGCTCGAAGAACGGCATGCCGTAGACGAGGTCGAAGGACGGCTGCCCGGTGTACAGGGTGTCCTGGAGCCGGGGCGCGGACCGCGCGAACATCGGGTCCGTGATCATCAGCACGCCGGCGTGCTGGGACCCCGGCACGTCGGTCCGCAGCGGATGCCCGTTCTCCTCCAGCCGGAAGGCGCCCCGGTCGTCCTCGAGGAAGAGGCCGCGGCTCGCCAGCAGCCGCAGGACGCGCCGCAGGGCGCCCGCGTCGGTGCCCGTACGGGAGGCGAGGTCCTCGGCGGTGCGCGGGCCTTCGGAGAGGTGGTCGGGGATCCGGTGGACGACCACGGCCCGCAGGGCGGCGGACTGGATGTGGCCGAACATCAGGTCGTGCAGCGGGGACGGGAGGAAGGGGTCGGCGGGCTCGGCGGGCTCGGCGGGGCTGGTCACAGGCGCGCTCCTGTCGGATCAGGGAGTACAGGGTGCGCCGTCATCGTCACCCGTGCCCCGGGCCCGCCGAGGGGCTTTCGGCCCGGCCGCCCGCAGTCAAGACGAGTTCAGGGCAGCCGGAGCGGATCCGGGCTGCCTGAGGCGTCAGGCAGTCGAGGCGTCAGGCAGCGGAAGCTTCAGACCACGGAAGCTTCAGACCACGGAAGCGTCAGACCGCCGCGAGTGACAGGTCCCGCAGGCGCTCCAGACGCTCGCGCGTCTCCTCGTCCAGCGGCACGTACGTCATCAGCCGCGGACCCGCCGCCGGCCCCAGCCACAGGTTGGTGTGCTCCACGTGCAGCAGGCCCACATGGGCGTTGCGGATGTACTTCACCTTCCCGCCCTGATCGACCACCTCGTGCCGGGCCCACACCTCACGGAACTCCGCCGACGCCGACTCCAGCCGGGCCAGCAGCGTCTTCCAGGCGGGCTCGGCCAGGTGCTCGGCCATCGCGGCCCGGAACTTGGCCGCCATCAACCGCCGCGCATCCGGCATGTCGACCACGGCCGCCTGCCAGTCCGGGTCGGTGAACGCCAGCCACATGCAGTTGCGGTCCTCGGGCCGCACCTTGTCCAGATCGCACAGCAGCCGCCCGTACGTCGTGTTGTACGCGAGGATGTCGTAGCGGCTGTTCTGGACGCAGGCCGGCAGCGGGTCCAGCTGGTCGAGCATCGCCCGCAGCGCCGGGGTCACGCTCGGGCACTGCGTGTGTGGAGCCGGATCCAGGGCGGCGGCCAGCGAGAACAGGTGCGTACGCTCGCTGGCGTCCAGCAGCAGGGCGCGCGCCAAGGCGTCCAGCACCTGCGGGGATACCTGGATCTCACGGGCCTGCTCCAGCCAGGTGTACCAGGTGACGCCGACGGCGGAGAGCTGCGCGACCTCCTCGCGGCGCAGCCCGGGCGTACGCCGACGGCGGCCCCGTACGAGCCCGACCTGCTCGGGAGTGATCCGCTCACGGCGGCTGCGCAGGAATTCCGCCAGCTCGTGCCGGCGTACGTCGCTCTCGGGGGCCACAGTGGTCATGGGTTCAGGGTGCCGCACCGCTCAGCCGGATGCCAGGTACTCCTGGTACCAGGATAAAGAGACTCTGGTACCAGGCTGAGAGCGGGAGGATCGTTTCGCTTCGTGAGCAAAACAACCATCGCCACGACCTACTCGTCCCCGTCGGCCCGCACCGGCACTGACGGCGCCGGCACCGGCCCCGGCACCGGCTCCGGCACCCACCAGGTCCCCGTCATCCGCCACGGAGCGGTGCTGGGTTCCCTCGGGCTGTTCACCGTGCTGCTGGGCGCCGCCCTCCCGCTGATCGACTTCTTCATCGTGAACGTCGCGCTGCCCGCCATCGACAGCGACCTCGCCGCAGGGCCCGCCATGCTGGAGCTGGTCGTCGGCGGCTACGGCGTCGCCTACGCGGTCCTGCTGGTGCTCGGCGGCCGCCTCGGCGACATGGCCGGCCGACGCAGGCTCTTCCTGATCGGCATGGCCGCCTTCGGCCTGACCTCCCTCGCCTGCGGCCTGGCCCCCACCGCCTGGACCCTGGTCGGCGCACGGGTGGCCCAGGGAGCCGCCGCCGCGCTGATGCTGCCGCAGGTGCTCGCCACCATCCAGGCCACCACCCAGGGCCCCCGCCGGGCGCGGGCGATGAGCCTCTACGGCGCCACCGCGGGGCTGTCCATGGTGTTCGGGCAGATCCTGGGCGGTGTCCTGGTCGCCGCCGACGTCGCCGGCCTCGGCTGGCGCTCGGTGTTCCTGGTGAACGTCCCCGTCGCGGTCCTCGGGCTGGTGCTCGCCCTCCGCTCCGTCCCCGAGACCCGCTCGGAGCGCCCGGCCTCCGTCGACGTACCCGGCACGCTGCTGCTCGCGCTGTCGCTCGTATCCCTGCTGCTGCCGCTGACCGAGGGCCGGGCCACCGGCTGGCCGCTGTGGACGTGGGTGTCGCTCGCCGTCTTCCCGCTCGCCGCCGTGGCCTTCTACCGCACCGAGCGCCGCGCCGACCGGCTCGGCCGTACCCCGCTGGTGCCGCCGAGCCTGCTGCGCCTGGAATCACTGCGGCGCGGACTGGTGATGGTGATGCCGTTCTCGATCGGCTTCAGCGGATTCATGTTCGTGATCGCGGTGGCCCTGCAACAGGGTCTGCGCATGGGGCCGGTGACGGCCGGACTCGCCCTGGTGCCGATGGCCGCCGCCTTCTTCGCGGCCTCTCTCGCAGGCCCGCGCCTGGTCGGCCGGTACGGCAGCCGGGTCGTCACCGCGGGCAGCGTGCTCCAGGCCGTGGGCGTGGCCCTGCTCCTGTTCACCGTCTGGCGCGACTGGCCCGGCCTCGGACTCGCCGCACTCGCCCCCGGCGTCGCCGTCGCCGGCCTCGGCCAGGGGCTCCAACTGCCGGTGCTGATGCGGCTGATGCTCTCGGACGTACCGGCCGACCGGGCCGGGGTGGGCGGCGGAGTCATGATCACCACCCAGCAGTCGGCCCTCGCCCTGGGCGTCGCGACCCTGGGCAGCCTCTTCCTCGCCCTGATCCCGGCGGTGGGCATGCGGGACGCCCTCGCCGTGACCCTGCTGGTCCAGCTCGGACTGATCGCCCTGACGGCCCTCCTCAGCCTGCGTCTGCCGCGCGTCATGCGCTGAGGGGGCCGCGGTCCGGGTCCCGCCCGCCTCAGCGCAGCCGGGTGAGCCGGGCGCCGAACGAGGGCTCGGGCAGGCCGTCCCGCGCCAGCACCGGCACGCTCTTGGCCCCCTCCCCGTCACCGACCGTCAGTACGCCGATCTCGGCGCCGGCCTTCGCGGAGTGCGGCACCGTCGCCGCGCCGGCCTTGAGGGAAACCCGCAACTGCTGGCCGGGTACGCCTGCCACGTTCAGGTCCTTGGCGGCCACCAGCGGCGCGCGGCCGCCGAACTTGTCGTCCACGTACCCCACGACCTGCCCCTGGCGGATGACCGGGGCCGAGGTGAGCCCCTGGCGGACCGACTCGATGACCTTCTTGCTGTTCGCCAGCACGAGGGCGAGGCTGCGCAGGGCATTGGGGTCGGAGCCCTCGGCCCGCTGTTCCATCAGGGCGCCGAGGATCAGCGGAGTTTCCTCGCCGACGCTCTTGTACGAGGCCCACATCAGCGCTCCGCCGGCGGGCGTGCTCGAACCGGTCTTGATGCCCATGACGCTCAGGCCGCGCTCCGCGAGCAGGCTGTTGTTGTTGACGAGCTGCTCGGGCAGACCGGGGATGGTGGCGCTCTGCAGCGAGACGACCGCGCGGAACGCGTCGAACTTCATGACGACCTCGGCGAGTTTCAGCTGGTCCACCGCGGTGCTGACGGTGCCCGCGTCCAGGCCGCTGGGGTCCGTGTACGTGGTGTCCTGCATGCCGAGTGCCGCGGCCGCGGCGTTCATCTTCGCGACGAAGGCCGCCTCGGAACCGCTGCCGGCGTCCCACCGGGCCAGCAGCCGGGCGATGTTGTTGCCCGAGGGGATCATCAGCATCTTGAGCATGTCCTGCTGGCTGTACTTCGTCCCCTCGACCAGCCCCTTCACCCGGGACTCGTTCTCGGAGGTGCCGTCGGCCACGGCCTTGGCGTCGATCGCGATCTGCGGGCCCGCTTCGGCCTTGCCCAGCGGGTGATCCTTGAGGATCACGTACGCCGTCATCACCTTGGCCACACTGGCCGTCGGCACCGGCTTCTGCTCGCCGAACGTGCCGATGTCGCCGGAGCCGGGGATGCGGATGGCGCCCTGGCCGTGGGCGGGCCACGGCAGTTTGAGCGCGCCGTCGAGGGTGTGGACCGACTCGGCGGACACGATTTCCGGCGCGGGCAGGGGGCGCGCCAGCTGGACGCCGGTGAAGGCGGCGGCGAGCAGGAGCAGGACCGGGGTCCACACTTTGACCCGGCGGGTCAGCGTCCGCCGCGGCGTCTCCGGCGGGGGAGCGGTGTTGGTGAGCTCGGCCAGCAGGTCCAGCGGGGGCAGCGGTGCCTCCCGGGTCGGCTCCACCACGACGGGCTCGCGCCGCTGCGGCTCCGCCGGGGCGGTGGGTACGGGGCTGTCGAGCGGCTTCAGCGCCACGAACCGCCTCGCCCGCCCAACATCCGCCGCCGCCCCGCCACCAGCCCGGACCTCAACCCCAGGACCACCCCCGGCCCCGGCCCCGGCCCCGGCTTCTGCCTCCGGCTTGGCCCCGGTCTCTGCCTCCGGCTTGGCCCCGGTCTCTGCCTCCGGCTTGGCCCCGGCTTCTGCCTCGGGCTCGGCCCCGGCCTCGGCCTCCGGCTCCGGCTCGGCCCCGGCCTCCGGCTCGGTCCCAGCCTCGGTCTCCGGCTCCGGCTCCGGCTCGGTCCCAGCCTCGGCCTCCGGCTCCGCCCCAGCCTCAGCCTCCGGCACGGTCCCAGCATCAGCCTCAGCCTCGGCTCCGGTCCCGGCTTCCGCCTTCTCGGTTCCGTCCCCGGTCTCGGCGATGGCCCCGGTCCCGGCCTTGGTACCGGTGCTGGCGTTCGTCCGGATCTCGGACTCGCCCTCGGTCCTGGTCGCGCTCCCGGCCTCGCCTTCGCCCTCGGCCCTGGCTTCGGTCCCAGCCTCGGTCTCGGTCCCGGCGTCCCCGTCGGCCCGGGTGTCGGCCCCGGCCTCAGCCCCGGCCCCGGCGTTTGTCCCGGTCCCGGTCTCAGCCTCGGTCTCGGCGCTCGTCTCCGTCCCGGCCTCGCCCTCGGCGTTGGTCCCGCGCTCGGCCCCGGCCTCGGCCCCGGCCCCGGCCTCGGGCTCGGCCGCGGGCTTCGCCCCGGGATCGGCGGCCGCGGCCGCCCCCGCCCCCGCCTCTGACTTGCGTTCAGCCGTTGCCTCGGGCTCCGAAGTCTCGGAGGGGCCACCCGTCACCGGTACCGCTTTCATCCCTGCGCCGCCTTGCTGTTCACATCCGGCGGCCGCCCGCCGGCTCTCCACGATTTCGTCCGGCGGGTACGCCGAAGCGCAGCCCGCCGACGGGATAGATGCCGCGCCCACCCGCACCGTTCCGCCCGTCGCGACCTGTGACCATTCGGTCATACTTCCGGCCTTCGCGCCCAAGTCCCTTCAACCAAAGCTGATCGGACATAATCCTTGGTTGCTTACCCTTGAGGGAGTGGTTACCCTCGCGTGCGCAGGAGCGTTCGCAACCAGCCAGAGTCCAGCGGGAGTATGCGTGAGTGAGAAGCCCTTCGCGGACCCGGTCGAGACCGTCAACCGCATCGTCCCGCTGCTCGACCGCGCGGGGCTCGACCGCGGGGACGTGTTGCGGGTCGCAGGCGAGGGCGGTCTGTCGTTCGCGTCGGGTCTGCCCGTCGCGGACGTGGAGGCGCTGCTCCGCGGAGAGCGGGTGCCGCGCGTCGCGGCCGGTGCGCCCGCACCGGATCCGGTGGAGGAGCGCCACCGCCAGGTGGTCGACCGGATCCTCTTCCTGCGCGCCACGCGCCTGCGCACCTCCCCGGACGGCAGCCGTCGGTTGTACTCGCTGGCGGAGATCGCGGCCGGCGCGGGCACCAGCGCGCAGTGGCTCGACAAGATGATCAAGACGGGCAAGGCCCCGAACCTCGATCACGCGGCCGGCATCGCGGGCTTCTTCGGCGAGAAGATCGAGTTCCTGATGGCTCCGCCCGCCGAGGCCCTGGACCGGGTCCTGCAACGGATCCACAAAGACCTGCTCGAACGGACCGTCGAGCAGCAGGACCAAGACCTCCAGCGCCTGAAGAGCACCGACCCGGCGGCGTACCTCTCCTCCGAGCTCGGAGTCGTCGGTTACGCCGCCCGCGCGCTGGCCGACGTACCCGACGACACCGCGCAGCCCATCATCGCCCTGATCGAATCGGTTGCCCGGCGCTCGCGCGAGGAGCGGGCGCGTGAGGCCCGGGCCGCCGCGGAAGGGCCCGTGGCACGGGATTGACAGGGGGCCGCGGTTCGGGGGAGCCGCGGCCCGTCGGCGGGTGAGCAAGGAACACGACGCATCAGGGGGAAACTGGTGCGTCCGGTGGGGAAAGACGGGTGGGACGCGGTGGGCATCTCCCGCGATATGAAGCGGCATCGAGACGAGCTGTTCACGGGGGTGGTGCAGCCCATCCCGGATTCACCGCGGGACCTGTTCGAGGCGATCTGTGCGTATCTGACCGAGAGCAGTGGACGTGAAGTCCGCCTGATGATGGAGTCGTTCCCGACCGACACGGTCAGCGGACTCTGGCTCGACATGGGCGACTACGACCTGATCGCGGTGGAGGTGAACACCTCGCCGCTGCACCAGATCGTGATCCTGGGACACGAGCTGTGGCACCGCAAGGAAGGACGCTGCGGTCATCACGGCAGCGGAGCCGGGGCAGCCGCCGCGGCACGCATGCTCGGAGACCGGTGGAGCATCGGCGACGCGGTGGCGTACGTCGCCGCGCGTACGGACGCCGACCTCGACGAGGAACGGCGCGCGGAGAAATTCGGCCGCCTGCTGGCGGCCAAGTTCCGTCCCTATCTGGAAGGGACACACAGCAGTACGCCCCGAGACGGCGTGGCGGGCCGCATCTGGGCATCGCTGGAAGGCTGACGGTGCAGGAAGGCGTCAACTACTACGTACCCGCAGCCGTGTTGGCCGTGGCCCTGTTGGCGAAACTGCCCGCCCTCCTCAGAGGGTGGCGCAGCCCGATGATCCGCACGGTGAACTTCGTGCTCTTCCTTCCGTGCGCGGGTTTCGTCTTCTCCGCCCCACCCACCGTCAGCCTGGTCAACCGGCTCAGCGGGATCAGCAACCTCTCGGCCCTCCTCGTCCACTGCATCCTCACCGCGTACTCCTGTGCCTGCCTGGTGCTCACGGAGCACTGGCGAGGGGATTCGAGGGCGGACACCGGCACACGACAGCGCGTACGCGGCTGGATCCGGGGCTGCCGCCTCGTGATCGCGGCCATCGTCGGCCTCTTCTGCCTGGGGGAGGCGCCGGTCGAGCGGCCGCGGGACTTCGACACCTACTACGCCACCACCCCCTTCATCCGCGAGATGCTCGTCCTCTACCTGCTCGCCTATGTCGTGGCCGCCCTGGCCACGACGGTGGTGTGCTGGGACTGGACGGTGGACATCAGCAGGAACAAGGGGAGGGAGGGAAGGACCCCGGTCGACGGGTCGCTGCGGGTCGGGCTGCTCGTCCTCGTCCTCGCCTCCCTGGCCAACATCATCTTCGGAGTCTTCAAACTCACCGCCATCGCCGCCCGCTGGGCCGGCCGGGACTGGGACGCCCTCAACGACAGCGTGGCACCCTTCATCTCGACCAGCGGGGTGATGGTCGGCTTCGGATTTCTCGTACCGGTCTTCGGCCCCCGGCTGATCGAGCGGGTCTGGCAGCCGTTCCTGACCGTCGTCGCCCTGAGGCCCCTGTGGCGCCTCGTCCGGCACCAGAGCACCGCCTCCCGCAACAGGGTGCTCCTCACCACGCCCTGGTACTCCGGCCCGGAACAGCTGCTGGTGTACCGGATGACCCACATCCACGACTGGATGCTGGACCTGTGCGCCTACTGCACGGACGAGGTACGCCGGCTGGCCCATCGCCGGGCGAAGGAGGACGGCTTCGAGGAGCGCGAGGCCGTGGCCCTGGGGCTGGCCGCCATGTTCAAGGCGGCGGCGCACGACCGCGCGCGCGAGTCCCCGGCCGATGAGGACCAGAGCGTTCTCGCCGCGCTCGCCCTGCGCTCGGCCGAGGCGCAGCACCGCGGCCTGCTGGTCGCGATCTCCCGGGCCCTGCCCGCCGCACCCGACCGGGCCGGGCTGCCGGGGCGCTCCCTTGCCCGGGGCCGTTGAGCGAGAAGGAGCCCTCCAGAGCGCGGTCGCGGTCTCCTGCCGGGCCGCCCCGCCCACCGGGACGCGTCGTCCAGGGGCGGGCGGGGCGGCCCGGTCGGTGTTACTTGCCGGCGGTGGCGGTGACGTCGACCGCGCCGGCGAGGCTGCCGGGGACCTCACGCCACGCGGTCCAGGTCTGGATGCCGCTGTCGAGGACGGCGCCCTGCACCTTGCCCGAGACGCCGACCGTGTAGACGTGGACGTTCTTCCCGGACGCGGTGCTGGTCAGACGGCTGAGGTCGGTGCCGCCGGCGTCGGTCCACGCCGTGTTCCAGCGGCCGGTGTCGTAGTTGCCGTACTGGGTCCAGAGGCCGCTGTTGATGCCGATGATCTGGAGTTCGACGTTGTTCCCGACGAGGCTGGCGGCGATGTCCTTGACGCCGACGGCGGCGCCGGGGAGCTCGCCCCAGCCGGTCCAGGCGCCGTTCTGGGTGTTGAGGTCGCGGCCGTAGACGCGGCCGTCGGCGACGGCGTAGAGGCGGACGGTCGCACCGGCCGTGACGCTGGTGATGCTGGTCAGGCCGGAGGCGGCGACGTTGGCCCAGGTGGTGTTCCAGCGGCCCGCGTTGTAGTCGCCGACCTGGGTGTGCAGCGAGCCGCCCGACCCCGCGATCTGGAGGTACACGACGTTGTTGACGATCGCGGCGGTGATGTCCTTCGCGCCTGCCGCGCCGCCGGGGATCTCGCCCCAGCCGGACCAGGTGCCGGTGCGGGTGTCGAGGTCGCGGCCGTAGACCTTGCCGCCCGCGATGCCGTAGTACCGGACGTAGTTCCCGGCGTCGACGCTGGTCAGACGGGTGACTTCGACGCCGCCGACCTGGGCCCACTGGGCGCCGAAGGAACCGGTGGCGAGGTCGCCCTTCTGGCTGTAGAGCGTGCCCTGGCTGCCCGCGGCCAGAGTGACCTTGGAAGGCGCCGCGACGGCGGTGGCGCTGACGTCGGAGCTGTTGGTGAGGCCGCCCGGGAGCTCCTTCCACGCCGTCCACGTGCCGGGGCCGCTCTCGAGGGTGGCGCTCTGGACCTTGCCGGAGGCGCCGACGGCGTAGACGTGGACGCTCTTTCCGACGGGGCTGCTGCTCAGGCGGGTGAGGTCGCTGCCGCCCGCCCGCGTCCAGGCGGTGTTCCACTGGCCGGAGTCGTAGTTGCCGTACTGCATCCAGACCGCGCCGTCCACGCCGATGATCTGAAGCTCGACGTTGTTCCCGACGAGGCTGGCGGCGATGTCCTTGACGCCGACGGCGCCGCCGGGCATCTCGCCCCAGCCGGTCCACGAACCGTTGCGGGTGTCGAGGTCGCGGCCGTAGACCCGGCCGTCCGCAACGGCGTAGAGGCGGACGGTCGTACCGGACGTGAGGCTGGTGACGCTGGTCAGGCCGGATGCGGCGACGTTGGCCCAGTTGGTGTTCCAGCGGCCCGCGTTGTAGTCGCCGACCTGGGTGTGCAGCGAGCCGCTCGAGCCGACGATCTGGAGGTGGACGACGTTGTTGACGATCGCGGCGCTGATGTCCTTGGCGCCCGCGGCGCCGCCGGGGATCTCGCTCCAGCCGGACCACTGGCCCGTACGGGTGTTGAGGTCCTGGCCGTAGACCTTGCCGCCGGCGATGCCGTACGCGCGCAGGTACTCGCCGGAACGCACGCTCGTCACCCGGGAGATGTCCTGGCCGTCAGCCTTGGCCCAGGCCTGACCGTACTCCCCGTAGCCGAGGTCGCCGGACTGGCTCCACATCGTCCCGCCCGCGCCGGCGAGCACGGAGACCTGCGAGCCGTTGCGCGGGGCGGTGGTCTGGTCGATCCACTGGCCGAAGTTGTCGGTACGGGCGGACACGGCTCCGGTACGGGTCTCGGCCGCGTCGGTGCCGAGGCAGCCACCCTGCCAGGAGCGGCTGTTGACGCCGACCAGCTCGCCGGCGGCGTTCAGGAGCGGGCCGCCGGTGTCGCCCTTGCAGAGGACGTCGGTGCCCTTGCCCGTGACGGCGAGCGTCGTGGCATCGGTGGTGTTGGTGGTGAAGGCGCCGGTGTGGAGCTTGCCCGGGACCCACTCGGTCTTCGTACGGCCGAAGCCGACCGCGGTCAGGTCGGTGCCGGCGGCGGGGGCGGAGGCGGCGCGCTTGACCGGGGCGATGTCGGTGACGGCGGTGTTGAGGCGGGCCAGGACCAGGTCACGGTCGGTGGCGCTCGCGGAGACCTCGACGATCTCGCGGGTCTGGCCGCCGGCGAAGGTCGCGGTGGTCTTCAGGGCGGGCTGCCCGGCGGTGATCGCGTCACCGGGCTTGGCGGCGAGGCAGGCGGCGGCGGTGAGCACCCAGCGCGCGTTGACCAGCGTCGCGGTGCAGGCGCGGCTGTTGGCCTCGTCGCCGATGGTCAGCTTCGCGGCGTAGGCGTACTTGCCGCCCGGCGCCTCGGGGCCCGTGAGGGCTTGGGCGGGGCCGGCCGAGATGAGACCGCCGGCCACCGCGGTGGCGGTGACGAGGAGGCCGGTCACCCGCGCGGAGCGCGGACCGAGAACAGACATGGTCTTCCTTAAGTGCGGAGTGGAGGCGGGGCTGCGGACCGGCCCCGCAGCGCCCTTCGGCACTGCGGGGCCGGGAGCCCGGGGCAGGTAGTGGTGTGCGACACCTGGTTGCCGGGTGGGACGGCGCGGCTGAAGACGCCGTTGCCCTCGCCGATCCAGAGCCGCAGGAGACCGGACTCGTCGCGGGCGGTGAGGTCGCTCCTGCCGTCGCTGAGCGCGGTGGGAGCCGAGAAGTCGGCGTCCTCGGCTCCGCGCCACAGCTTCAGCCGGCCGGAGCCGTCGCGGGCGCCCAGGTCGACAATGCCGTCGCAGACATGGGTCTTCCTTCGGGAAGAGTGGCTGCGAGTCGACCCCGCGGCGTCAGGAGCGGAGTGTCAGAGCGTGCCGGTGATGGTGATCGCACCGGGTGCCGCGGTGACGCCCTGAAGGGTGACCGCGCCCGTGGTGTTCCAGGTGCGGTTGACGTGGCGGACGGTGTGGAGCACCCGGCCGTCGGCCGTGGTGACCGCCAGCTGGAGCTCGCCGTCGACGGTCGCCGCCGCGACGGACTTGGCGGTGACGGTGCCGAGGACGTCCTTCAGCTCGGCGAACGCCTCCCAGGTGCCGCTGCCGTTGCGGATCGCGTGGTACTGGCGGGTGCCGTTGTCGGTGGCGACGACGATGTGGGCGTCGTTGCCGACGCCGGCCGTGGTCACGGAGGTGATGGGGCCGGTGGCACCGGCGGCCTGCGCGACGTTGCCCCAGACGCTCCACTGGCCCGCGGTGTTGCGGATGGTGTGGAAGGCCTTGCCGCCGGTGACGGTGGTGACCTGGAGCTGGCCGCCGGCGCTGGCGGTGGCCGCGGCGGTGACGGTGCCGATCGGGCCGGCGACGGTGGAGAGGTCGCCGAAGGAGGTCCAGTGGCCGGCGCCGGTGCGCATGGTGTGGAACACCTTGCCGTTGGCGACGACGACCACGTGCAGGTCGGTGCCGATGGAGACCGCGGAGACCTGGGTGACGCTGCCGAGGACGCCGGCGACGGCGCCGATGTCACCGAAGTTCGTCCAAGTGCCGTCCGCCTTGCGGATGGTGTGGCGCAGGGTGCCGTCGTTGGCCAGGGCCACTACGTGGGTGTCGCCGTTGATGCCGGCGGACGCGGCGGTACGGATGCCGCCGATGTCACCGGCCTTGGTCTGGACGTCGGTGAAGCCCGTCCAGTCGCCACCGGCCAGACGGATGCCCTGGTAGAGGGTGTTGCCGGCCTGGACGAGGGTTTCCGTCTTCCAGCCGGCGGCCAGGGTACGGACCTGGTCGATCCACTGGCCGAGGTCGTCGGTGCGTACGGAGACCGCCCCGGTGCGGGTCTCGGCGGGATCGGCCGCGAGGCAGCCGCCCTGCCAGGACTTGCTGTTGATGCCGACGAGCTCGCCCTTGGCGTTGAGCAGCGGGCCACCGGTGTCGCCCTTGCACAGGACGTCGGTGCCCTTGCCGGTGATGGCGAGGGTGGTGGCGTCGGTGGCGTTCGTGGTGAAGGTGCCGGTGTGGAGCTTGCCCGGGACCCACTCGGTCTTCGTACGGCCGAACCCGGCCGCCGTCAGGTCAACGCCGGCCGCCGGAGCGGCGCCGGCGCGCTTGACGCCGGCGATGCCGGTGGCCGGCGCCGCGAGGCGGGCCAGGACCAGGTCGCGGTCGGTACGCGGGGCGAGTTCGGTGACCTCCACGGCCGTACCGTTGCTCAGCGTGGCGGTGGTCTTCAGCGCGGGCTTGCCGGCCGGTACCTGCGCACCGGGCGTGGCGGCGAAGCAGGAGGCGGCGGTGGCGAGCCAGTACGAGTCGATCAGCGTGCCGGTGCAGCCGCGGCTGTTGGCCTCGTCGCCGAGGGTCAGCTTCACGGTGGCGGCGTACTGCCCCGCCGTGGCCTCGGGGCCGGAGACGGCCTGGGCGGCACCGGCCGAGAACAGGCCGGCCGTCACGGTGGTCGCGCCGACGATCAGGCCGGTGAAGCGCTTGGCGCGGGGACGGAGTGCAGACATGGGTGAGCTTCCTTACGAACGTGGGTCGGCGTTGGTGTGGGGAACCGGTGGTCAGCCGGTGACGCGGAGTTCGAGGAGGATGGAGCGCTCGCCGGTGTCGCCGGCCTCGCCGAAGGGCTTGTAGTCGTTGGCCGGGGCGTCGATGACGGTCTTGTCGGTGCCGTTGGCGGTGATGGTGGCCTTGACGGGGAACGCCTCGGTCCAGATGCCGAAGGCGTCGGGGAGCTCGAGGGTGACGTAGCCCTTGGGGGCGTTGACGTCGAAGCAGTACAGCTTCTGGCCGGTGCGGGACTTGACGGTGATGTCGGGGGTGCCGTCGCAGGTGGTGAGGGTGATGTGGCCGTCACCGCGCTTGAGGACGATCTGCTGCTCGGCCTGGATCTTCGCGGCGTTCGGGTACGCGAAGTCCTCGACGGCGGTGGGCATTTCGGTGCCGGCCGCGGCGGCGGCGCCGGACTGCGGGCCGGCGTACGCGACACCGAGCGAGGCCGCCGCGGCGAGCGCCGTGGCCGTGCCGACGAGACCGGTGAACAGTGCCTTGCGAGCGCGAGTGGTCGCCATTTTCATCCCCCATGGTGCAGGAAGGGCCGTGCGCGGTGCGCGGCCCTCAGAACAGATTCGTGTGGTCGTTCAAGAGGCTCGATCCGGTGGGGATTCGAGCCGGTGAGAGAGGCACGCGGCCTGGGAGGCCAGCCCCCGGGCTGCGCCGTCTCACACCACGGGCGCAGCACTGACGGCGGTCCCGTGGGTTTGATCTTTCGGGGGAGACGGTAGCGGCTGAACTCGGATCATTCAACCGCGAGTGAACACTGTTCAACTGTGGTTGATGCTTCTCGGACTCGTTCGTGACACTTGCGCACCTGCGCACGCGAGGCCGCGGCCAGGCGCTGCATTCGCCCCACCCGTTGCGGTTGGTAACGTCTCCCCCCATTTGCCAACCCTTGGCGAGATCATTACTGTCTCGCTCGCGGGGGGCGACGCATTCGACCGATGCGTCCGGTTGCACAGCACGTGGAAGGTTGATCATGGGGGAAGGGGTCAACTATTACGTGCCGGCGGTCGCGTTGGGCGTCGTGTTGTTGGCCAAACTGCCTGCCCTGGTGAGGGGTTGGCGCAGTCCGATGGTCCGCGCGGTGAACGCCCTGCTCGCGATGGCATGCGCCGCGTTCGCCTTCTCGGCACCGCCGACCATCGTGTTCGTCAACCGGTTCACCGGCGTGAGCAACTTCTCGGCGCCGTTCGTCTACTGCATCCTGTGCGCCTACTCCTGCGCCTGCCTGGTGCTGGTGGAGAACTGGCGTGAGGACTCCCGGGTCGAGACGCGTTCGCGGCGCCGCGTGCGGGCCTGGGTGGTGGCCTACGGCCTCGTGATCGTGGCCATCATCGGCTGTTTCATCGCGGGAGAGGCGCCGGTCGAGCGGCTGCTGGACTTCGACACCTACTACGCCACCACCCCCTTCATCCGCGAGATGCTGGTCCTCTACATGCTCGCGCACACGGTGGCGGCCTTCGCCACGACGGTCGTGTGCTGGAGGTGGGCCCTCGACATGAGCCGGGAGACCCGCAAGGCCGCCGTGTCCACGTCCGCCCGCTCGCTGCAAATCGGCCTCGTCTTCCTGGTGTTCGGGTTCCTCGTCAACGTGGTCTTCGGTGCGGTGAAGCTCATCGCTGTCGGCGCCCGCTGGGCGGGACACGACTGGGACGTGCTCAACCGGATGGCCGGGTCCTTCATTTCCCTCAATGCGGGCGTCTGCATGTGCGGTTTCCTGCTGCCCGTGTTCGGACCGTGGCTGCTCGAGCGCGTCTGGCGCCCCTGGCGTAGCTTCTCCACCTTGCGGCCCCTGAGCGAACTCGTCGGCACACCCGTCACCGGTCCCGGCAAGCAGATGTTCCTCACCACGCCCTGGTATTCCAGCCCCGAGCAACTGCTGATGTACCGCCTGACCAACATTCGTGACGCCATGCTCAGGCTGCGCGCGTACTGTGACGACGACGTACGCGAGGCCGCCCGCCAGGAGGCCGTGGCCCGAGGCGCGGACGAACAGGACGCCGTCGCGACCGGCCTCGCGGCCATGTTCAAGGCGGCGGCCGCCGACCGCGCCGGCAAGTCGCCCGCCGGCGCGGACCAGAGCTCCCGCGCCGCCCAGGCACTGCGCGCGGCCGAGGTCGAGGACCGCGGCCTGATGACCCGTATGGCCCGGGCCCTGCCCGGCCTGCCGCCCGCGAGGCCGTCGCGCCCGGCGGCCACTGCGGTCACTGTGGACGGTACGGAGCCTCAGGCCGCCGTCGTGGAGTAGCCGCCCCGGCCCGGGCCGCCCCGATGTGGCCGTCGCTGCGCTTAAAAGTGACGACACGGACGTGTGCCGTGTCCTGACGATCAGTGAGAACAGTAGTGGTTGAAACCGAGTGGTTCAACTGCGGTTGATCAATGCCCAACCATGGTTGTTTTTCACGCGGTTCGCCCATACGGTCGTGGAGGCCGGGAGACGCCGTCGCAGTGCGTTAAGGCGCCTCGGCGATGGTCACGGGGGTGTCATCGCCAAAATGGCCACAGCGAGGCCGGGCCAGTGCCCGGCCTCGCCTCAAAGCGGTTACTCCGCACACGCCTTGTGCATTGGCACTCGCATCACACCGACTCGGTCACACCGGCGATGTCGCGTGGAGTCGATTGCGGCGCCGGTGTCATGCACGTGTGCGTGGACGGCTGCCGCACATCGATCTAGGGGGAACCTGTCGCATGAGACGGCGCATACTCTTCAGCGGGGCGCAGCGCCCCGGCTCCGGCCGACGTAGGCCACGGGGCACATCCGGCCGGTACGTCGTCAGCGGCCTGGTGCTGCCCGCGGCGCTGGTGGCTGGTCTGCTCGGGACGTCTCCCGCCGCGGCTGCCGACGCCGAGCCGGTTCTCGCACCCTTCGACCGCATGCTGGTCGTCGAGTACTGGAAGACCGGCGGGGCCGGCATCAAGGAAGCCGCCGAGCGGGCGCTCCTCGGGTCGGACGCCGACATCAAGAAGTTCCTGGACGGCAAGGACGCCATCCAGTACGACGACGACTACGTCGACGCCAGCCGGGTCTTCAACTCCGGCGGTCCGGCGGTCCGGGCGGCGGCCAAGCAGGCGCTCAAGGGCACGCCCGCGCAGTTGGACACCTTCCTGAAGGACGGGTGGAGGGCTCCGCGGAACGAGGACCGTCAGGTCGAGGTCTCGCGGCTCATCAACCTGGGCGGCAACGGGGTCAAGGACGCGGGCAAGACCGCGCTCAAGGGCACCCCGGAGGACATCGCCAAGTTCCTGGACGAGGGCCAGTACGCGGCGCGCGAGATCGACAACGAGGTTGCCGTCTCGAAGCTGGCGTCTTCGGGTGGTCCGAACGTGAAGGCGGCCGCGAAGGTCGCCCTGCGCGGGACTCAGGACGACATGGTCGAGTTCCTCGAGGTCGGCCAGTTCACGGCTCGTAACCGGGACCAGGAGTACGCGACCGTCGCGCAGTTGACGGAGGACGCCAAGCAGGCCGGTATTCAGGCCGAGGACGCGACGAAGGCGGCCGAGGAGGCTTCGGCCAAGGCCATCGCTGCGGCCCAGCTCGCGAAGGAGGCGGCGCAGAAGGCGGCCAACGAGGCCGCCGCAGCCAAGAACGACGCCACGCGCGCCGCGGTGAAGGCGAAGCAGGCCGCCGACGCGGCCCGCGCCGCCGCCTCCGCCGCCCAGCAGGCCATCAGCTCGGCGAACGCCGCCAGCCGTGCCGCGCGCATTGCCGCGCTGGCTGCTGCTCAGACCGCGACCGCGGCCGCCAACGCGGCGAACGCCGCCAACGACGCGTACAACGCGGCCATCGCCGCGGGTAACGACGCCACGCAGGCCTCCAAGGCCAAGGACCTCGCGGGCATCGCCCGTGCGGCGGCCGGTCTCGTCGAGACGTCGGCGCTCGCCGCCGAGCAGGCCGGCAAGGCCTCTCTGGCCGCCGGACTGGCGGCCACTGCTTCCAAGAACGCGGGCGACAACGCCAACGCGGCGGCTGATGCCGCCGAGTCGGCCAACGACTACGCGGACCAGGCCGGGAACTCCTCGGCCGAGGCCCGCCAGGCCGCCGCCGACGCCCGTCGCCACGCCAATGCGGCCAACCGGGCGGCTGACCAGGCCTCCGCGCTGGCCCAGCGTTCCGCGAACGCGGCCTTCGAGGCCCGTGACGCGGCCCGCTCAGCGGCCAAGCACGCCCGTGCCGCGGCGGACGCCGCCGACGAGGCCGCCGCCCATGCAGGTCAGGCCGCGAACGCCGCCGCCGAGGCGAACAAGCACGCCGCCGCGGCCAAGACGGCCGCCGAGGCCGCCGACACCGCGGTCGCCACGGCGAAGAACGTCGTGCAGATCGCGCGGGAGACCGAGGCCGCGGAACTCGCGACCCGGACCGAGGCCGCCATCGAGCGCGCCAAGTCCCGCAAGGCGCGTACTGACGCCTACGTCTCGACGTCGGCCTCCGAGCAGCTCGAGGGCATCAACCTCGACAGCACCGCCACGGCGCTGGCGGCCGAGGCTGCGAAGCCTGACGTGGACATCAAGGCCACCGCCGCCAAGGGCCGTGCCCTGGCCATGAAGGCCATGAAGCTGCGCGGACCGTGGAGCCACGAGACCGCGGCCACCGCGCTGTCCGGCACCGACGCCGAAGTCCTGGACTACCTGCGCACCGGTTGGAAGCAGGCCGGTCGCGACGAGATCCGCGAGCGCGTCTTCCAGCTCAGCGGACAGAGCCCCTACCCATCGGTGCGCACGGCAGCGGCCGGCGCCCTGACGGGCAACGAGCAGCAGATCGCCGACTTCTACGCCAACGGCCAGTACACGGCCGGTGCGGACGACCTGGCGGTCGAGGTCTCGAAGTTCAACAACTTCGGCGGCCCGGGGGTCAAGGACGCCACGAAGAAGGCCCTCGCCGACGGCAGCGGCAAGGCGCTCGCCACCTTCCTCGCGGTCGGCCAGTACTCGGCGCGCAACAGCGACGAGCAGGTCATCGCCTCCAAGCTCGTCAACACGGGAGGCCCCGAGGTCAAGGCGGCGGCCAAGGTTGCTCTCGCGGGTCCCGCCGACCTGCTGCACGAGTTCGTCGCGGTGGGCCAGTTCATGGCGGACCGCAAGGACAAGCTGACCGAGCACCACAGGAACCAGGTCGACCGCCTGCTCGCCGAGGCCATCGGCATCGCCGCCAAGGCCAACGAGAACCGCTGGAAGGCAGCCGAGGCCGCCGCCAAGGCCAACGCGGCCAAGGACGCGGCCGACGCCGCAGCCCTCGAAGCCAAGAAGTCGGCGGAAGCCGCGGCCAAGTCCGCCTCGGACGCCAACAAGTCCGCCACCGCCGCCGAGGCCAGCGCCACCGCGGCGAAGAACTCCGCGGCCACCGCCCGCAACGCGGCAGCCGCCGCCGACCGCGACGCGGACGCCGCCGAGGAATCCGCCGCCCAGGCAGAGTTCTCCGCGAAGTACGCCCGCGAATCGGCCACCAAGGCGAACGAGTCCGCCTCTGCCGCCCGTCAGTCGGCGACCGCTGCGGGCAAGAGCGCGGAAGAGGCCAAGACCTTCGCCGCCGAGGCATGGACCGAGGTCCAGAAGAAGCGTGAGGCCGAAGAGGCCACCGCACGCCGCCTGGCGGAAGAGGAGCGCAAGAAGCAGGCCGAGGCCGCGAAGAAGACGAAGAAGAAGACCTGCTACGTCCCCGTCAACCGCGACAGCCTGCCCCCGTGCATGATGGGCGCCGAGCCTGACGAGATCCTCTTCGGGACCGTCGACCTCGCGGTGGCGAAGATCGTGGGGAAGATCGTCTGGGAGATCGTCGGCGGCGCCGACATCCAGCGGTGCATCGAGGATCCGGAGTGGGTCGGCTGCATCCTGGCCGTCGTCGGTGTGATCCCCGTCGGCAAGGTCGTCAAGGTCTTCAAGTGGGGCGCCAAGGCCCTGGACGAGATGGCCGAGGCCAGGAAGGCCAAGACTCTCATCGAGTGCGCGGTATCCCAGACCGTCAAGCACAGCTTCCCCGCGGGCACGCCGGTGCTCATGGCTGACGGTTCTTCGCGCCCGATCGAGCAGGTCTCCGTCGGCGACTGGGTCCGTGCCACCGACCCGGCGACCGGCATCACCGGTCCGCGCAGGGTGGACGACACGATCTACACCCCCGACGACCGCGACTTCACCGGCATCACCCTCGACGCCGCGCACGGTGGAGCAACCCTCACGGCCACCGACCACCACCCCTTCTGGTCCGAGAAGGACCGGAAGTGGACGAACGCGGGCGACCTGAACGCGGGTGACACCCTCCGCGTCGCGGACGGCACCACTGCGGAGATCAGCGGGGTACGGCACTGGAAGACCCTCCAGCCGGCGTACAACCTGACTGTCAACGATCTCCACACCTACTACGTGCTCGCAGGTGCCACGCCGGTACTGGTGCACAACTTCGACTGCCAGACCGGTGGCTTCAAGGTGCCGGTCAGCCCCGACGAGATCCGGGAGATCAACCGGAGCTTCGGCGGCGAGACGCTCCTGAGCGGCACGCCGGAGAACGCGATGATCAATGCCAGTCGGTACGCCAGCTTCTGGGAGAAGTCTGCCGTCATGATCCGGGACATCGCGGGCAGCCACATGTACAACAACGGAAACAAGCGGACCGCGCAGGCCGTCGTCGAGGAATTGATGCGGCGCAACAACGTGGTGAGTGGGCCGACTTCTGCCGACCTTCGAGGCGTCATCGACAGGGTGGGCAAGGGAGAGCTGCACGACATCGGAGAGATCGCGGAAGCCCTCAGGGGCTTCGCGAAGTAAGGTGCCCGAATGAACATCGAAAGAATCATGGAGGCGCTGGGGCGCGCCGGCGTATCGGTGATCTTGAAGGTGGACGACGAGAGGATGGCGGAGGGCGGCGACCCCTGGACGGTGGTGTTGTCCGGCGCCGCGCTCGGCGAGCGGGGATTCATCCGCGCCGAGACCACCAGCCTCGGCGAATGCATCGCACTGGCTCTCGCACAATTGCGTGAGCGCCCCGGCGACTGGGATCTGCCGGAAGCGATCTGACGAATGAACGTGGGACCCTGCCAGGAATATCGGGCAGGGTCCCACGCATTTCTGCTGCCGGTGCCGGCCGTTACGGTGCCTTCAGTACGTCCGGGTACGGGCCCAGGAATCGGAACGCGCCCGATCCTGCGCGGTAGAGATAGGAGCCCCGGTCGCCCGTCAGGGCGTGGGTGTTGACGTCGAACGCCAGCGGCTTGGCCAGGCCCTGGTACGTCGTACGGAAGAGCCGGCGGGACAGTCCCGAGCGGCCGCGCCCCTCCCCGTCCAGGCTGGTCAGGGCCGTTGCCAGCAGCCCGACGGAGTCGTAGGCCTCGGTCGTCCAGCGGGCGGGCGCCTCCCCGTACGCGGCGCGGTGTGCGGCGACGAACTCGGCCGCGGCGGGTACGGCCGACGGGTCCGCGAACACGGTGCTGAACAGCCAGCCCTCGGCCGCCGCACCGGCCGCCGTGAGGAACGCGGGCTCCATCGCGTCCTGGACGGTGATGCGCGGCCCCTTGAACCCGGCCTCGGTCAGCGCCCGGGCCAGCCGGGCCGCACGCTCCGGCGAGGTGCCGGCGAAGACGACGGACTCGGCACGCGCCTGGATCAGGTCGCGCACGGCCGCGGCGAAGTCCGAGCCGCCCGACGGGATCCGGTGCACGCTCACCGTGCCCTGAGCCGGCGGTGACTGCTCCATGACGCGGGTGAGCTGCCACGCGGACTCTCCCGCATCGGTGTCCTCCACGACGGCCGTTCGGTGCGAGGGCTGGACCCGGGACAGGTAGGAGAGCACCGGGACCGCGAGCCTGTCACCGGCGGGGCAGGTGGGGCACAGCGTCCGCCACTGGGCCTGCATGGTGCTCGCGCCGCTCACCGAAACCAGCAGCAGGGTGAGATCCGCGGCGAGGCAGGCCTCGGCCGCCCCGGGCAGCGCCGCGTCCCAGGTGGGGCCGGTGACCGCGACGACCGAGGGATCGGCGGCCAGCTCCTTGACGGCCTGCGCGGCGCGCGCCGTGTCCGCCCCGCCGTCGTCGGCGACGCGCAGGGCCAGCCGGAACGCGGAGTCCGTCCGGGCGTTGTGCCGGGCCACGGCGAGGCGCATGCCCCGCTCGTGGGCCTGCCCGGTCGCCTTGCCCGGCCCCGACAGATCGGCCTGCAGGGCGAGGGTGAGGGTCGCCAGGTCGCCGGCCGGTGGCGGTGCACCGCCGTGCCCGGGCCTGCGCGTGGTGAACCAGGCGATCGGCAGGCCGCCGGCGACGGCCGTCGCTCCGCCCGCCGCGAGCAGCCGCCTGCGGTTGAAGTACCGGCGAGCCTCCTTCGGTACGTCGATCCGGGTGGGCTCGGGGGCGGGCAACTCCAGGGCCCGGGTGGAACGTTCGGCGATGAGCCGCGGCAGCGGCGGCGGCAGCCAGTCCGCCGCGTCCACCGCGCGGGGATCGTCGCCGAGGAGGCCGCTGAGCTCCGCCGGCGTCGGCCGGACGGCCGGGTCCTTCGCCAGGCAGGCGCCGACGGCCTCCAGCAACTCCGGGGCCAGCCCCGACAGTTCCGGCGGGTCGTGCACCGTACGGAAGACCACCCCGGCCGGGTGCCCACCGCCGAACGGGCCGCGCCCGGTCGCCGCGTACGCCAGGACGCAGCCGAGGGAGAACACGTCCCCCGCCGGGCCCGGAGCGGGCCCGTCCGCCCGGGCCTGCTCCGGCGGCAGGTACCCCGGAGTGCCGACGACCGCGTCCACGGCCGTCAGCGTGGTCGCCCCGGCCGCCCGCGCGATCCCGAAGTCGATCAGCCGGGGCCCGTCGGGGGCGAGCAGGATGTTGCCCGGCTTGACGTCGCGGTGGACCAGCCCGGCGGCGTGCACCTGCGCCAGCGCCTCCGCGAGACGCGCGCCCAGCACCCGTACCGTACGGGCGGGCAGCGGACCGTACCCGTCCACCGCCTCGGACAGCGAGGGCCCCGGGATGAAGGGGGTGGCCAGCCACGGTTCGCGCGCGTCCGGGTCGGCGCCGATCACCGGGACCACCCAGCGGCCGGACAGCCCTCCGGCTGCCTGCGCCTCGCGGCGGAACCGGGCCCGGAAGGCGGGATCCGCCGCATGGTCGGCACGGATCACCTTGACCGCGACCAGGACGCCCGCCGGTGAGCGGCCGAGGTACACCGTGCCCATGCCGCCCGAGCCCAGCCGCCCGAGCAGCCGGTGGCCGCCGATCGCGGCCGGATCGGCCGGGGTCAGGGGACGCATGCGCCTGGCTCGCTATCCCGCTGCCGTCGGCTGGGCGATCGGGCCCGCGTAGCGGATGTGGCCGCCCTCCACCCGGTGCAGGAAGAAGAGGTTGCCCTTGACCTGCCGCATCTCGTCGAAGGTGTACTCCCTCGTCAGGCCGCGGTACGTGCCCTGCGTGAGGGCGGTCAGCAGAACGGCGCGGGCCGGGCGGGCGCCGCCGCCCGCGGCCGTCGCCAGCCGGTCGATGACCAGTCCGGCCGCGTCGTACGCCTCCGCCGTCCAGATCCCGGGAGCCGATCCGTAGGCCGCCTTGTGCGCGCGTGCCATGTCCGCTACCTGGGGGGCCTCCGGACCGGTGTACGGGGTGAGGAACTGCCAGCCCTCGGCGGCGGGACCGGCGGCGGTGAGGAACTCCGTTGTGGCGATGGAGTAGTCGGCGGCCCGCGGACCCTTGAAACCGGCCGCGGCGAGCGCCCCGGCGACCTTGCCCGCGCCCGTCGGCGTACCGGCGTAGAACAAGCCGTCGATGCCGTGGGCGAGCATGTCGGTGACCACCGGCGCCAGGTCCCGGGTGCCGCGGGGCACGACCCGTCCGTAGGAGGTGGCCCCGGGCGCGAAGATGTCCAGGGTGCGGTCCGTCAGCTGCGCGGCCTGCCAGGTCTCGCTGTCGCCGTCGCGGTCACACAGGACCCCCAGGCGGCGTACGCCCTGGTTCCGGGCCAGTTGGAGGTTGACGGCGGCGGCCTGGCCTGCGAAGAGGGGGCAGCCCTGGAAGAAGCTGCGCCGGTCGGTGGTGCTGAAGCTGCTGGCCAGGGCCGACACGGTGATCAGGGGTACGGCGGCCTCGCCGTACAGTTCGAGGCAGGGCGACACGGACGCGTTGCCGGTAGGCCCGATCACGGCGAGCACATCGCGGTTGCCGATGAGACCGGTGGCGGCGGCCGCGGAGCGGTCGGGCCGCCCGGCGTCGTCCGCGGTGGCGACCGCGAGGGTGAAGGGCTTGTCCTTGCGGGAGTTGAAGGCGTCGACGGCCAGCCGCACCCCGCGCTCCTGGGCCTGCCCGGCAGCCTTCTGCGGGCCGGTGAGGTCCGCGTGTACGCCGATCACCCACTGCCGGGGGGCCGGCCCGGCGGGGGTCTTCGCCTTGCCGTCGTCGCGCAGCGCCAGCCACGCGGCGATGCCGCCGCCCGCCGCGAGCACCGCCCCGCCGGAGGCGAGTGCGAGGAACCGGCGTCGCGACGGACCCTGCCCGCCCGGGGCGGGGGAGGCGTCGGGGTCCGCGACGGTCTCCTCGATGCCGGGCAGGGCGAGCAGGGCGGCGGCCCGCTCGGCGATGGTGGCCACGACGGGGTCGGGCAGCCAGTCGGTGCCCGTGTCCGGTGTGTCCTCGGTCAGCGCCTCGTCCAGTTCGTGCGCGGTGGGGCGGACGTCCGGGTGCTTGGCCAGGCAGGTGCGCAGCAGTGCGGCGAGCTCGGGATCCGCGAGGACCTCGGGGCCGAGGTCGGGTTCGTCGTGGACGGTGCGGTAGAGCACGGCGTCGACGGCGCCGGTACCGAAGGGCAGCCGGCCGGTGGCGGCGTACGCGAGCAGGCAGCCGAGCGAGAAGACGTCCCCGGCCGGTTCGGCCCCCTGCCCGCCGGCCTGCTCGGGCGGGAGGAATCCGGGGGTGCCGATGACGGCGTCGGTGGAGGTCAGGGCGGTGTGCTCGCCGCCCCGGGCGATCCCGAAGTCGATGAGCCGGGGCCGGTCCATGCCCAGCAGCACGTTGCCGGGTTTGACGTCCCGGTGCACCAGGCCCTGCTCGTGCATCACCCCGAGAGCCTTGGCCAAGGCCTTGCCGAGGACCCGTACGGCGCGCAGCGGGAGCGGCCCGTGGGCGGCGACGGCCTCGGCCAGGGAGGGGCCGGGGACGAAGGTGGTGGCCAGCCACGGCTCCGCGGCATCGGGATCGGCGCCGGTGACCCGTACGGCCCACGGGCTGTCCACCCGGGCGGCGATGTCGGCCTCACGGCGGAAGCGGGCCCGGAAGTCCGCCTCGTCGGCGTACTCCGCGCGGATCACCTTGACCGCGGCGAGCGCGCCGTCGTCCGTACGGCCGAGGTAGACGACGCCCATGCCGCCCGCGCCGAGCCGTCCGAGGAGCCGGTGGCCGGCGATCCGCGAGGGGTCCGAAGGGTGCAACCGTTCCATCAGCCCGCCGCCTTTCCGAACTCCTGCTCGGCGTGCTGCATCATCCGGCTGCCGCCCTGGATGACGGCCGTTTCGATGGCGGTGTCGGTGAAGCCTGCCGCGCCCTTGCCGGCGACGGCCACCGTGACCGGGCCGAACTGCGCCTGGTTCCAGATGTAGAGGTAGGGCCCGCCGCCCTCCGCGCCCACGTACTTGCCCCGCTCGTTGAAGGCGTCCTCGCTCCAGCCGTTCATCTGCTCGCCCTGGTACAGGACGCCGCCCCACAAACCCTTGATCTCTTCGTTCGCGCGCAGCCGCTGGTCGGGGCAGCGCAGAACCTCTTCCATGGCACGGGCGGTCTCCCAGCCGGACTCCTCGCGGCTGTGGTGCACGGTGACCGTGACGTTGAGCTGGAGGCGGCCCTGACCGTTCTTGGGCGGTATGTGGAAGTAGCGGGTGGTGGTGGCGAGGACGTCGGCGGGCAGCCCGGTGGTCTGCCACGCGCAGTCCTCGCCGAGCACGGGCCAGCGGCCGGGGTCGCTCTCGAAGGGGACGCTGTGCACGACGTCCGGACCGAAGACCTCCCGGTCGACGATGATCCGGCCGATCGCGGCGCGGGCCTCGGCGGCGGTCTTCGGCAGCTTGGTCTCGTCGAGGTCGGGCACGAGGTCCTCGGCGGTGCCGGCGGGCACGGCGGGCGAGGCACTCGGATGGCCTGAGCCGAAGGCCGTCGGAGCGGGCGAGGCGCGGGTGGGGCTCGGGCTCCGACCGCCCTCCGCCGTCCCCCCGGAAGAGCACGCCGCCAGCACGGACAGGCCCGCCAGTACACAGCCGCAGGTACGCAGGGCAAAGCCCCGTTCACGTGTCACATGTCCCCCCACGGCTGGGATGTTACCCCTCTGCCGGGTGCGCTAACTGGCATATCGAGCAATGAAGTTGATGCCGGGGCTCGGTGGGTCTCAGAGGCGCGCCGACCCCTCGCTCGTCCCGCGCAGGGCCTGGAGGACGGACCAGACGACCGAGACCAGCGGGACCGCGACCACCGCGCCCACCACCCCTGCGGTGCTGGCGCCCGCGATCACCGAGAGCGCGACGATCACCGGGTGCAGACGTACCGCCCAGCTCATCACCAACGGATGCAGCAGATGGCCCTCGATCTGTCCGATGACCACGATCAGGGCGATCACCAGGGCCGCGACGAGCGGGCCCTTGGTGGCGAGGGCGACCACGGCCGCCACGGCGAGGGCGACCGGCGAGCCGATGAGGGGGATGAACGCGGCGAAGAACTCCAGCAGCGCCAGCGGCACGGCCAGCGGGACCCCGAGCGCGAAGAGGGCGATCCCCACCAGCACGGCATTGGTCGCGGCCACCAGCACGATGCCGTGGGTGTACCCGGTGAAGGTCCGCCACGCCGCGCGCCCGGCGACCCGCACCCGCTCCTGCGCACCGAGCGGGAGCTGTCCGCAGAACCAGCTCCACTGCCGGTCCCCGGAGTGGATGAAGAAGACGGAGCAGAACAACCCCAGAACGCCGACGGTGACGATCACCACGAGCCGGCCGGCTCCGCTGACGGCCGTGGTGAGCAGCGTCTCCCGGTGGCTGGACAGGTACGCCCCGATCTTGTCCTGTACGTCGCCCAGCACATGGGAGTCCAGCCGCAGCGGCGGCCGCTCCAGCCACTGCTGGATGCGATCCAGGCCTTCCCTGAACTCCTTGACGAGCGTGTCCCATTCCCCGACCACCGCCTCACCCACGAAGGCCAGTACGCCCAGGACCAGGATGATGCTGCCGATCAGGGCGCAGGCCACGGCGAGCGGGCGAGCCATGAACCGGGCCAGCAGATCCGCCGCCGGCCGCAGCATCGCCGTCACGACGAGACCCAGGAACACGGCGATCGCGATCTCGTGGAACCGCCCCAGGGCGGCGAAGACCGCGTACCCGACGGCTCCCACCACCAGGAGCCGCCAGGCGTACGCGGCGACCGTCCGCAGGATCGGCGAGACGTGGGGGCTGTCCGTCCCGGGCGAGCCGTACGGCCGCATCCGGGCCCGCCGGGAGGCGGTACGGATGCGGGCGCGCCGGTCCTCCCCGCGCCGGCCGGTGGACCCGCGTGCGGACTGCGCGGAGCGCCTGGTCATGGACGGCCCCTCCCGGGTGTGGTGCCTACGAGGTACCACGCGCCCCCGCCCGCCTCACGCGCCCGGCGGCACATTAGCCCGAAGGCGTGTCGGCGAACGCCGTCGTCGTCCTTCCGGGCGCGTGCATCGTCGTATAAGTAAAGAGATCACAAATGATCGAACTCGTTAGCGTGTCGACCAGGTATGACCAGTCCATGGATGACGCGGAGCTGCTGTTCCAAGGGGTCGCCCGGCAGGCCGAACTCGTGCGTACGGGAAAGGTCTCCGCCCGCCGCCTGGCCGAGGCCTCGCTGCGGCGCATCGGCCTGCTGGACCCGAGCCTGAACGCCTTCCGCGTGGTACGCGCGGACCAGGCCTTGGCCGAGGCCGACGCGCGCGACGCGGCACGCGCGTCCGGCGCGGACGGCCCCCTGCTCGGTGTTCCGATCGCGGTCAAGGACGAGCTCGACGTCGCGGGGGAGGTGACGACGTACGGCGGCGCGGGCAACCGGACGCCGGTCGCCGAGGACGCCGAGGCGGTACGGCGCCTGCGGGCGGCCGGAGCGGTGATCATCGGGAAGACGACGATGCCGGAGTTCGGCCAGTGGCCGTTCACCGAGTCCGCGGCCCACGGATACACCCGCAACCCCTGGGACACCACGCGCACCACCGGCGGGTCGAGCGGAGGCAGCGCCGCCGCGGTGGCGGCCGGCCTGGTCGGCGCCGCGCTCGGCGGCGACGGCGGCGGATCCATCCGCATCCCGGCCGCCTGCTGCGGCCTGTTCGGCCTCAAACCCCAGCGCGGCCGCGTCTCCACCGCTCCGCACCCGCACCTGTGGTACGCCCTGGGCACCGTGGGACCGCTCACCCGCACCGTGGCGGACAGCGCCCTCCTCTACGACGTCCTCAGCGGCCCCGCCGACGGGGACCGCTGGGCCGCCCGCCCCGGCGCCACGAGCTTCACCCAGGCTCTGGCCACGACGCCGGGCAGGCTACGGATCGGGTACTCGGCCAAGCCCGCGGTGCGCGGCGTACGCCCCCACCCGGAACACGTGGAGGCCCTGCGCGCGACCGCCCAGGCGCTGCGCGAACTGGGCCACGACGTACGGGAGATCGACCCCCGGTACCCCGACACCACGGCCGCGTTCCTGCCGCAGTTCTGCGGCGGCGTACGGGCGGAGGCCGCGGCCATGGAGCGGCCGGAGCTGCTGGAGCGGCGGACCCGCCAGACACTGCGGCTGGCGCGGCTCGCGCCCGAGGGGGCCGTGGAATGGGCCGTCCGCGCCGGGGAGCGGCTGGCCGTGCGCGCGAACCGCGTGTTCACGGGAGCCGGATCCGGCCTGGACCTGCTGCTCACCCCGACGATCGCGCAGCGGCCCCGCCCCGTCGGCGTGCTGGACGGTGCGGGCCTGCTCACGGCGATGCTGCGCTCGTTGCCGATGATCGCCTACACGGCCCTGTGGAACGTCACCGGCAACCCGGCCGCTTCCGTCCCCGCGGGCCACGGCAGCGACGGACTCCCGCTGGCCGTACAGCTCGTGGGCGGGCAGCACGACGAGGTGACCGTCCTGCGGGTGGCGGCGCAGCTCGAAACCATCCGCCCGTGGGCCGACAGCCGGCCCCCGGACAACTGGACGACTGGACGACTGAGCGGTTGAACAGTCGGCCGATCAGGACGCGCGCGGCCTCAGGTGCGTGGTGAGGTGGTGCTGCAGGGGCTGGCCCACCGCCGCCATGTCGTGGACGACGGTCAACTCGCCGTCGCGCAGGCTGTAGCGACGCCGGGTGCCGGTGACCTCCTTGGCCAGGGGAGTCAGCGCCACGTCCTTGGTCTCGATCTCGATCTCCCCGTCGGACACCCGCCCGACGTACGTCTCGACGATCCCGGTGGGGTGGGCGAGCACCACCTCCAGCGTCGCGTCGGGCGTCACCCGCCACCATCCCGCCTCACGTCCCGCCGGGCGCACCGGGGCCCCGGACCCGTCGATCAGCCACGCGCGTGCCTCGTACCGGAGGAAGGGGCGGCCGTCGTGGCTGAAAGTGAGTTCCTGCTCGTACCGGAAGTCCTGTTCGAGGGTCGGATACTGCCCCTGTCCCCGGCCGTGCCAGCGCCCCAGCAGGGGCAGCACCGGCCGCAGCAGCGGGTGCGGCTCGGGGCCTTCGCCGAGGGTGTGGCTGTCGGGGTACGGATTTTCCTGCACCGGCTCGAACATGTTCGCCCTGTCTGTCTGCGTGTCCCCCCGCGGCGCGCAGCCTAGCGCGCGATCTTCAGCGCGACGCCCAGGGTCGTGGCCGACCGCCAGGACAAGTCGAAGCCTCCGGCATCGCGGCCAAGGCCGACCAGAACCGCCGGCGCGCAGCCGAAGTGGGCGTCGCAGCCGCCGAACCCGCCGTCGGGGACCAGTGGGCCGACCACCGTACAGGTGGTTGTGCCCTGCAATGACCAGGTCGGGGTGCCGCCGACGCAGTGGGCTCGGGGGCGCGCCGCCGGCCGTACACTCGGCCCATGGGTCGCACACGTTTCGTGAGGGAGTGCCTGCCCCAGGCCGCCTCCGAGGTGTGCCCGGGCGCCGCGGGTGCGGCTGTCCTCGCCCTGCACGGGCACGGCTAGCGATCGCCATGGGCCCCCCCGGGCCCGGCCGTCGGTTCGTCGATCTTCCCGCCCGCCGTGCGGTCTCTCCACGGGCGACGCCCTCTTCCGCCCTGCTCCACATCACCACCGCAGTCTCCGGCGTGCCGCCGGCGCTGTCGCCCGGCTACGCCCGCACGACCGGGGCCGCGCCGCCTCGAAGGGATCATTGTGAAGCTGAGCGACTTGCTGGCCGGGCAGGAGCACCACGTTCTCCGGGGTGACCCGGCGAAGACACTGATCACCGCGGGCATCACCTTCGACGTCGAAAGGGTGACACCGGGATCGGTGTTCATCGCGGTGCCGGGCCACCAGGAGGGTGGCCCCGTCTCCGTGCCGGCCGCCCTCGCACGCGGCGCCGCGGCCGTCGTCGTCGACGCCGGGGAACCGGACCTCACCGCGCCGATGTGGGCCTCCGGGGCAGCCGGGGCCGCCGCGTCCTTCGGCGCATGCGTCGTCGCGGTGCCGGACACCCGCACCGCCGCCGCCGTCGTGGCCTCCCGCCATTTCGGCGAGCCGGGCCGGCAGATGGACATGGTGGCGATCACGGGCACCAACGGCAAGACCTCGGTGTCCTACATGGTCGAGTCGGTCCTGCGGATCTCCGAGGGCGCGAAGGTCGGCGTCATCGGGACGGCGGGCAGCCGCATCGGCGATGAGCTGATCCCGATGCCGAGGTCCGTGCTGACCACGCCGGAATCGCCGGACCTCCAGTACCTCCTGGGGTACATGCGCGACCGCTCGACCTCCAGCGTGGTGCTCGAAGCCACGTCGATGGCCCTGCTGACCCACCGCGTGGACCGGACCTTCATCGACGTCGGAGTGTTCACCAACCTCACGCAGGACCACCTGGACGATCACGGGACCATGGCCAACTACCGCGATGCCAAACTGCGCCTGTTCCAGGGCCTGTGCCGGCGCGCGGTGGTCAACGCGGACGATCCGGTGGGCGCCGGGATCCGGTCGATGATGCCGGGCGCGGTGGCCACGTACGCCCTGGACGCCCCTGCGGACTACCGGGCCACCGACCTCGTCATGAGCGCCTCCGGCACGCGCTTCACCCTCCACCACGGCGGACGCGCGTATCCGGCCTCGATCCCGGTCCCGGGCCGGTTCTCGGTGGCCAATGCGCTGGGCACCGTGGCGGCCTGCCACGTCCTGGGCCACGATCTGGGCCCCCTGGTCGCGGCCCTGGACCGGATGCCGCCCGTCCCGGGCCGGTTCGAGCGCTTCCAGACCCCGCTGGGGACCTCCGTGGTCGTCGACTACGCGCACTCGCCCGACTCCCTGACCAAGGTCCTGACCGCGATCCGGGGCTTCGCCCGCGGCCGGGTCATCACCGTCTTCGGCTGCGGCGGGGACCGGGACACCACCAAGCGGGCCGAAATGGGCAGCATCGCCGGCGCCCATTCCGACCTGTGCGTCCTCACCTCGGACAATCCGCGCCACGAGGACCCCGAGGCCATCCTCGACCAGATCGCCCCCGGCCTCGAGGCGACCGGGACACCTTTCCGGCGGCTCCCCGACCGCCGTGAGGCGATCGCCTTCGCGCTGTCCGCCGCGGGTCCCGACGACACGGTGCTGATCGCGGGCAAGGGAAGCGAGCCGCACCAGATCGTCGGCGAGGAGCTGATCCCCTTCAGCGACATGGCGACCGTGCGCGAACTCGGCTGTCCCTGACAGAAACTGACCTGCTGTGTAATGTCACATAGCATGATGATGCCGTTACGCCGTGCGGCCCTCGCCGCCGCCCTGCTCGGGGTTGCCGCCCTCCTGCCACCCGCCACCGCACACGCGGACGCCGCCCCGGCCCCCGCCTGCCTCACCGCCACCCCCTCGCCCGACCCGGAGCAGAACCGACTCGCCGACCCCCGGACCGCCGCCTTCCCGGAGCGGGCCGCGCTCGACACCTTCGTACGCCGCTTCCCGGCCGCCCTCTGCGCCACCAGGAACGCCCCCGAGGCCGCGCGGCTCCTCGACGCGTGGGGCGAGGGGTTGTGGCAGGCCGCCGTGAACCGGGCGCAGGGGCGGCGGCCCGGCGGGGACCTGGCCACCGGGGACGACCGGCCGCTGTACTGGGCCAGACTGGCGATGACCGTCCAGCTCGCCCGCTGGCAGCCGGAGTTCCCCGTCGACCGGCAGGCCCTGCGCAGCAGGTTCGAGGACGCCTCCCGCGGCCTCACCTCCAACGAGTTCCGCACCGCGCCCGGTGTGCGGCGCGTGTTCATCAGCGGGTTCGACCCCTTCGGACTGGACGTCGAGCTGCGCCGCGCCAACCCCTCGGGCTCCGCCGCCCTCCAGCTCAACGGCCGCCGGGTGACCCTGGCCGACGGCACGATCGCGGAGATCCGGGCGGTCGTCCTGCCCGTGCGGTACGCCGACTTCGACGCCGGAATCGTGGAGCGCGCCTACGGCCCGCGCCTGGCGGCCGGCCCCCGCGCCGCCGACATGATCACCAGCATCAGCCAGGGCTACCCCGGCCTGTTCACCCTGGAGGCCTGGGCCGGACGGGCCCGCTCCGCGGATCCGTACCCGGACAACGCCAACGCCCTCTCGGGCGGCACGTACGACCGCCCCGTCACGGCGCCGGGGCTCGGGCCCGGAGCGGAGTTCCTGCGGACCAGCCTGCCCACGGACGCCATGACCGCCGTACAGACGCCGTATCCGGTACGGCTGAACACCGCCGTCACCGAGATACCGGCCGGGGAGCAGGACCCCGTGGACCGGGAGGACGGGCCCACCCCGGGCTCGCGCGCCGTGGCGGGCGGAGGCGGCGGCTACCTCTCCAACGAGGTCGCCTACCGCTCCAACCGGCTCCGCCTCGAAGTCCGCCCGCAGGTCCCCGGCGGCCACCTGCACACCCCCGTGCTCACCGGACTGCCCGCGGACCAGGCCCAGTTGACCGGCGCCGAGTTCGAGCGGAACGAGAGCGCGATCACCGCGCAGGTGCTGGCCGTGCTGCGGACCGGCGTGCCGGGGTAAGCAGGGGCGGTCGTGGGAGGCGCCCCCGGTGCCCGCTTAGGGTGGGGCGCATGGAGACCTACACCATTGGCCAGGCGGCCCGGCTGCTGGGCGTGAGCGTCGACACCGCCCGGCGGTGGGCGGACGCGGACCGCTTCCCCACCCGCCGCGAGGGCAACCGGCGCATCGTCGACGGTCCGGCCCTGGCGTCGTTCTGCGTGGAGGCGGCCCAGGACGGCGACGGGGGCGGGGAGGCCTCGTACACCTCGGCCCGCAACGCCTTCCCCGGCATCGTGACGGGGATCAGGCTCGGAGAGGTCTCCGCGCAGGTCGAGGTGCAGGCCGGACCGCACCGGGTGGTGTCGCTGCTGACCCGCGAGGCGGTCGAGGAGCTGGGCCTGGAGGTCGGCATGCGGGCCACCGCCCGGGTGAAGTCCACCAGCGTGCACATCGACCGCGGCTGACCCACGGCCCCGGTGCTCGCCCGTCGTCACCCGGACGGCAGGGGGCGGGCCCGGACGCCGTGGGCGGGTGCCTGCTGGCCGCCCGACGGGAGCATGCGCACTTCACCCTGGTCGCTGATCTCGGCCTGCACGATGCCGGTCACATCGGCATAGACGGGGTGTCCGCCGGGGCCGTTGCGCTCCGTACGGGCCACGATCACGACGTCCTGGTTCTGGTCCCGGCCGTCCTCGGGGCCGTCGGGGAACGTCAGCTCGTACCGCTCCGTGTCCATCGCGGACCCCCTTCCTTCCCTCCTCTCATCATGCGGGCGGGGGCGTCGGCCCGCAGAGTGGACACGGATCACCACAGATCGGGAGATTTCTATGAGCTGCATCAACCGGCGGGACCTCGCACTACTGGCCCTGCGCGCCGGTACCGGCGCGGTGCTCATGGCGCACGGGACCCAGAAGCTGTTCGGGTGGTTCGGCGGAGGGGGCCTGGCCGGGACCGCGGCCGGTATGGAGCACATGGGCTTCCGCCCCGGGAAGCAGAGCGCCATCGCCGCAGGCCTGGGGGAGGCCGGCGGCGGGGCCCTGCTGGTGCTGGGCCTGGCCACCCCGGCGGCCGGCGCCGCGGCGGCGGGGGCCATGGCGGGGGCCGTGGCGGTGCACGCGCCCGCCGGGTTCTTCGCGCAGGGCGGCGGGTACGAGTACCCGGCCTTCCTCGGGTTCACCGCGGCGGCCATCGGCCTCGCCGGCGCCGGCCGGTACTCCGTCGACCACGCCACCGGTCACCTCTTCGACCAGCCGTGGACGCTGATGCTCGCCTTCACCGGCAGCGCGCTCGCGGCGGCCGCCGTGCTCGCCAAGCGCGCCGCGGCGCAGTCGGACGAGGCACAGGAGTAGCCGACGGAGCAGGCGGATACAGCTGTGGCCCGGATCCGAGGATCCGGGCCACAGCCAGTGGTAGCGGGGACAGGATTTGAACCTGCGACCTCTGGGTTATGAGCCCAGCGAGCTACCGAGCTGCTCCACCCCGCGTCGGTGAACCCAACCCTACGGCACTCCGGGCGGCCGCCGGACCACGCTGTCCCCTGAAGCTCAGTGATCGGAGTAGCTGACGTCTCCCACGGTCCAGGCGCTGACGTCCTTGATGGCGACGCGGTACATCCCGCCCGTCTCGGGAATCCCGATCGAGCCTTGCAGGATCCGGGCCACGTGGAAGTGCAGGTGCGTGGGCGGACCGTCCCGGTCGGACCGCCGCGACGCCGGGTCCGTGGCGAAGATGCCGGAGAACGGACCCAGGCGGTCGGAGTCCGTCAGGACGTCCGATACGCGCTGCCTCCACACGGTTTCGGGAGCCAGTCGACCGGTGATCACCGCACCACCGACGACGACGGTCAGGGACATCTGATTGCTGCGCTCGGACTCCACGGTCGTGGCGATGTCAACGAGCAGCTCGTCAGGCTTCGACATGAAACCCGATTCTATTCACTCCCCGCGCCGCTGGCAGGCCGAGTCAGCCACGGGGTGGCTCCAGCGCCTTCGACCGGGCGATGACCAAGGCGACGTCGTCGTGGTCGTCCGGCCGTCGCAGGGAGTCCAGCAGCCGGTCGCAGGTCTCGTCCAGCGACCCGTCGGGCTCGGCGAGCAGGTCCAGCAGGACGGCGAGGCGGTCGTCGATGGGCTGGTCGCGCACCTCGACCAGACCGTCGGTGTAGAGGACCAGACGGTCGCCGGGATCCATCCGCACCGTGGTGGACTCGAAGGGCACGCCGCCCACGCCGAGGGGCGTACCGGTGGGCAGGTCGAGCAGCCGCGGGGCCTGGCCGGTACGGATCAGGACGGGCGGCAGGTGTCCGGCGACGGCGATGCGGCACTCGCCGCGGTGCGGGTCGTACACGGCGTAGAGGCAGGTGGCGATGGTCTCCTCGAGCGTGGCGGTCGCGAGGTCGAGCTGGCGGAGCACCTGGGCGGGGTCGAGGCCGAGCTCGGCGAGGGTCCGGGTCGCGGTGCGCAACTGCCCCATGCCGGCGGCGGCGTTGATGCCGCTGCCCATCACGTCCCCGACCACGAGGACGGTGGTGTCGTCCGAGCGGGGGATGGCGTCGAACCAGTCGCCGCCGATCTCGCTGGTGGCCGCCGCGGGCCGGTAGCGGTAGGCGACTTCCAGGCCCGGGGTGTGCGGCGGGTGGTGGGGGAGGAGGTGGTGCTGGAGGGCGAGCGCGGTGTGGTGCGCGTTGCGGTACCAGCGGGCGTTGTCGATGCAGACGGCGGCCCGGGCGGCGAGTTCGCCGGCCAGGATGATGTCGTCCTCGTCGAAGGGCAGCGGGTTGCGGGTGCGTTTGAGGTCGAGGGCGCCCAGGACCTCGCCGCGGGCGATGAGCGGCACGGCCAGGTAGGAGCGCAGGCCGGCGCGGGCCAGCAGGGCGCCGGCTTCCTCGTCGCGGGCGATGCGCGAGATGTCGTGGGCCTTCACGTGGGCCACGAGCACGGGATGGCCCGTGGTCACCGAGCGGGTGACCAGCCGGTCGGCTTCGTAGCGGGCGATGTCGCCCGGCGGATCAGCGGCCCGTACGGCCTCGCTGGGGTACGCGGCCGCCACCGCGAGCGCGCGGAACACCGCCGGCTCGTGGGCGGAGGACTTCAGGCTCGGGCGGCCTTCGAGGACGGAGTCGAGGATGTCCACCGCGGCGATGTCGGCCAGCTCGGGGACGACGACATCGGCCAGCTCGCGGGCGGTGAGATCCAGATCCAGGGTGGTCCCGATGCGGACGGTCGCGTCCGCGATCAGGGCGAGCCGCCGACGGCTCCGGGCGATCTCCTTGGCGGCCAGGTGGCTCTGGGTGACGTCCACGACCGAGATGGCCAGGCCCAGGACCTGCCCGGCGGCGTCTTCCAGCCGGTAGTACGACACCGACCAGGCGTGCTCGTGGTGCTGGTCACCGTGGGTGTGGCCCGCGGTGAACTGCTCGACCAGCGGTGTGCCCGTGGCCAGGACCTGGCGCATCGCGGACTCGACGGCCCCCGCGTCGTCGAGGAAGGACAGGGCCTCGCGTACTCCGCGGCCGATGTGCTCGGCCGCGGGCAGCCCGTTGATCCGTTCCAGCGTAGGGTTGACCAGGACGTAGCGCAGTTCGGTGTCCAGCACCGCGAGCCCGATCGGGGACTGCGCCACCAGACGGGCCGACAGGGCCAGGTCCCGCTCCAGATGTCGCAGCCTCGTACGGTCGGTCGCGATCCCCAGGGCGTAGATGTCCCCGTGCTCGTCCTGCAGCCGCATGTTGCGGAACTCCACCAGACGGCTGCTGCCGTCCTTGTGCAGGACCGGGAACGCGCCGGCCCAGTCCCCGGCGCCCCCCATGACCCGCGCGAACAGTTCCAGCACGAGGTCGACGTGCTCCTTGGCCGCCAGCAGCTTCGCGGCGGGCCGGCCGAGCGCCTCCTTGGCCGTCCATCCGAAGAGCTGCTCGGCCTGGGGGCTCCACAGGGCGATGCGCCCCTTCGCGTCGAGCACGACGGCGGCCACGTTCAATACGTCGAGCAGCCCGCTCGGCGGGGAGATCCCGACCATGGCGGGCTCGGCGCCAGGCATGCCGTGCGCATCGGACGCGTCCATAGCCGAGCTCCCTTCCGGCCCCGGGCCGGTTCGCGGGCCATCTCCCATCCTCCCTCCGTACGCCCCTCACGGCCCCCGGGCGCGCACGCCCGGGCGGCACGGCCGGCCTGAGGGCCGACGAAAATCTGCGGCCGTTTAGGTGATCGTTCCCTCTGGTGACGGTGTGTGTCGTCCGTGTAGCGTGACGGTAGCTGTCGTGGTTCGAAGTGCCTTCTGCCCGCGTCTTCTCGGTGTGGGCAGTCTTGCTGTGTTGTGCCGTTGGACCAAGGCGATCACCTCTGCCTCCCGCGCTGTGCTGGGGGCTTTCATCGACTGGAAGGCATGACCATGGCTACGGGAACTGTGAAGTGGTTCAACGCGGAGAAGGGCTTCGGCTTCATCGCCCAGGACGGCGGCGGCCCGGATGTGTTCGCCCACTACTCGGCGATCAACGCCTCGGGCTACCGGGAGCTCCAGGAGGGTCAGGCCGTGACGTTCGACATCACGCAGGGCCAGAAGGGCCCGCAGGCGGAGAACATCACCCCCGCGTGATCTCCGGCCGCAGAACCGTCCGCAGAACCGTTCCCTCGGTCGAGCGACGGCTCCGCGGCAACTGATCCGGGCCGGGGCCACGCCCCCGGCCCGGACCGCCTCCCTCGCGCGGGGGAGGACGCATCACGCCTGTGCACGATCCCGGACGGCGGGGATCCGGACAGGCTTGAGGCATGGCAGTCAACGCAATGCGTCCACCAGCCGCGGCCCCCGCACCGGCCCCGGCGTCGGCAGGGCCCGCGACCGAGAGGCCCGTCCCGCACTGGGCCCGGACGGTCGCCCGCCTCATCCCCCTGATCGGCTTGCCGGTGTGCCTGTGGCGGCTGCCCATCGGCTTCGGGTTCCAGATGGGGATGGACCTTCCCTCTTCGCCGCAACCGCTCTGGTTGACGGTGCCCTACGTCTTCACGCTGAGCCTGCTGTCCGAGGCGTTCGCCCTGCTCTGCTCCGGCCTGGTGCGCGGCTGGGGCGAGGTCGTGCCCGACGCCGTGCCCGTGTTCGGCGGCCGCCGCATCGCGCCCTCCGTCGTCATCGTGCCCGCGGCCGCCGCCGGGCTCGCCTTGACCTGGCTGACCGTCGACTGGGTGCTCGGCGTCTTCGGCGTCGCCGGGTTCTCGTTCGTCGGGTACACCAACGGCTGGTGGCGCGCTCTGGCCGTGACCGTGAGCGGTCTGTTCGTCCTGTGGGGCCCACTGCTGCTCGCCCTGACGTGTTCCTACCACCGGCGACGGTGCCGGCCGGCCCGTACATCGTGAACCGATGGCGAATGGTCCCTCGCCCCACGCCGCCGGTGGCTTACGATCACGACGGACGGTCACGTCCTGCGACCGCCGCCCACCCTGCCACAGTGGAGGTCACCCGTGTTCTGGACGGCCGAAGGACACCGCAGTCACCGCAGCACCTTCCGCAGCGGCTCCCGGATGCGCGTAGCGGCCGGTGCCGCGGCCGCCGCGGGAGTGTTCCTCGCCGCGGGCTGTTCCTCCTCCGGCGGCGGGAAGGGGGAGGCGGCCGGAGGCGTGCCCGTCGTCGAGAAGGGCAAGCTGACCACCTGCACCCACCTGCCCTACCCGCCCTTCCAGTTCGAGCAGAACGGCAAGGTCGTCGGCTTCGACGTGGCCCTGATCGACCTGGTCGCCAAGAACCTCAAGGTCGAACAGAAGATCCTCGACACGCCCTTCGAGAACTTCAAGACCGGCGCCTTCCTGAACTCGGGCGAATGCGACCTCGCCGCCGCCGGTATGACGATCACCGACGAGCGCAAGAAGAACGTCGACTTCTCCGTCCCGTACTTCGACGCGACCCAGGCACTGCTCGCGACCAAGAAGAGCGGGATCACCTCGCTCGCCGACGTGAAGGCGAAGAACAAGAAGCTCGGCGCCCAGGCCGAGACCACCGGCGAGAGCTACGCCAAGGCCCAGGGCTTCAACCCCGTCGCCTTCGAGAGCTCCGACGCGGTGCTCAACGGACTGCGCACGGGACAGGTCGACGCGGTCGTCATCGACTACCCGGTCGTCCAGGGCTGGCTCAAGGACCAGAAGAACGCCGGTGAGTTCGTCCTCGGGAAGCAGAGCATCGAGACGGGTGAGCAGTACGGCTTCTCCGTGAAGAAGGGCAACGCCGCCCTCCTCGCCGCGATCGACAAGGCGATCACGGACGCCAAGGCCGACGGCACCTACAAGAAGATCTACGAGCAGTGGATCGGCCCGCTGCCCCAGGCCACCTCGTGACCTCTCGGTTGACCCGGCGGCAGCGCCGCCGCCTCTGGCAGGGCATCCAGTACGCCGTTTTCGTGGCCGTACTGGTCCTGCTGGGCTTCCTCGCCGACTGGGACCGGCTGCAGAACCAGTTCGCCCAGAAGGACCTGGCCCAGCGCCTCTTCCCGGAGATCATCACCCTCGCCCTGCGCAACACGGTGGTGTACACGCTCTCGGGGTTCGTCTTCGGCCTGGTGCTGGGTCTGGTCATCGCGATGATGAGGCTGTCGTCGGTGGCCCCCTACCGGTGGGTCGCCGGCGTCTACATCGAACTGTTCCGCGGCCTGCCCGCCCTGTTGATCTTCATCTTCGTGGGCGTGGCGGTGCCGCTGGCGTTCCCCGGTACGGAGATCCCCGGCGGAACGTACGGCAAGGTCGCGCTCGGCCTCGGCCTGGTCGCCGCGGCGTACATGGCGGAAACGATTCGGGCCGGCATCCAGGCGGTGCCCAAGGGCCAGATGGAAGGGGCGCGTTCGCTGGGCTTCTCGCACGGCCGCGCCATGGTGTCGGTGATCATCCCGCAGGCCTTCCGCATCGTCATCCCGCCGCTCACCAACGAACTGGTCCTGCTGTTCAAGGACTCCTCGCTGGTGCTCTTCCTGGGCGTGACGCTGGAGGAACGGGAACTGACGAAGTTCGGCCGGGACCTCGCCAGCGAGACCGCCAACTCCACCCCGATCCTCGTCGCGGGCCTGTGCTACCTCCTCGTGACCGTGCCCCTGAGCTTCGTGGTGCGCCGGCTCGAGGCCCGCGCGGACAAGGCCACGTGAGGACGAGATGTCACAGAAGACGGGACCGCTGGACACGATGGCCACAGACCGCCCGGAGATCGAGATCCGGGGCCTGCACAAGTCCTTCGGGGACAACCACGTCCTGCGCGGCATCGACCTGGAGATCGCCCGCGGCGAGGTGGTGTGCGTCATCGGGCCGTCCGGCTCGGGCAAATCCACGCTGCTGCGCTGCGTGAACCTGCTGGAGGAGCCCAGCGAGGGCCAGGTCTTCGTCGGCGGTACGGAGGTCACCGACCTCGACGTCGACATCGACGCCGTACGACGCCGCATCGGCATGGTCTTCCAGCAGTTCAACCTGTTCCCGCACGTGAACGTCACCGAAAACCTCACCCTGCCGCAGCGGCGGGTGCTGGGCCGGGACAAGGCGCAGGCCGCCGCCGTCGCCCGGGAGAACCTGGAGCGCGTGGGCCTCTCGGACAAGGCGGCGGCCTACCCGGCTCAGCTGTCCGGCGGCCAGCAGCAGCGGGTGGCGATCGCCCGAGCCCTGTCGATGGGCCCGGCGGTGATGCTCTTCGACGAGCCGACCTCGGCGCTCGACCCCGAACTCGTCGGCGAGGTGCTGTCGGTGATGCGCGTACTGGCGGGGGAGGGCATGACGATGATGGTGGTCACCCACGAGATGAGCTTCGCCCGCGAGGTCGCCGACCGGGTCGTGTTCATGGACGGCGGAGTGATCGTCGAGCAGGGGCCGGCGGCGCAGGTGGTCGGCAATCCGCGGCACGAGCGCACCAGGAACTTCCTCAACCGCATCCTGGACCCGGCAGCGGTCGAACCCCCCGTCGTCGACGGCCCGCCCGAAGAGTGAGGTCCGGGCCGGGCCGTCCGGCGTCAGACGAGCGCCGCGGCCAGCAGGGCGGCGGTCTCGGCGACCAGCGGGTTGTCCACGGCGGCTTCGGGCCGGTCCTTGGTCGTCAGGACGGCCATGACGATCGGCGCCCGGCCGGGCGGCCAGGTGATGCCGACATCGTTGTTCGTGCCGTACTTGCCGCCACCGGTCTTGTCCGCAAGGGCCCACTCCGCGGGCAGGCCCTTGCGGAAACGCTCCGTGCTCGTCGTGTTGGCCAGCAGCCACCCCCTCAGCCGCGCCCGGTCCCGGGGTGCGAGCGCGTCGCCGAGAGCGAGGCGCTCGTAGGTCCGGCCGATGGCACGCGGGCTGGTGGTGTCCGTCAGCCGGTCCGGCTCCGCGGAGTTCAGAGCGGGCTCCCAACGGTCGAGCCGGGTGACCCCGTCCCCCACCGAACGACAGAAGTCGGTGATCGCGCCGGGCCCGCCGAGCTCGCGGAGCAGCAGGTTCCCGGCGGCGTTGTCGCTCTGGCAGATCGTGGCCGCGCACAGTTGCCCGACGGTCATTCCGTTGGCCACGTTCTCGGGCAGCCCGGTGACCGGGCCGTGTCCGGAATCCGTCACCTCCTGCTGCGTGTAGTGGATCCGCTTGGCCAGGAACTCCCCGTCCCGGTCCTTGTCGCGCAGCACCGCGGCCACCGCGAGGGTCTTGAAGACCGAGCACATCGCAAAGAGCTCGTCCGCCCGGTACAGGACCGTCCGCCCGGTGGCCGTGTCGCGGGCGAACACGCCCAGGCGGGCGCCATGCGCCCTCTCGAGCGCGCGCAGCTCGCGGACGATCCCCTCCTGCCGCGCCGGAGCCGCGTACGCCGTCCCGCCCAAGGTTGTCCCGGCCAGCGCCACTCCGGCTCCCGCGGCCAGTACGGCGCGGCGGGTCGGGCGGGCTCCTGAGGTCTCCACGATGCGATCTCCCGTTCTTCTGCGGTCCGTATGGAATCAGGACGCATCGGTAGCACCTTTGGTTCGCTCTGGCATCATTTGGCTCGATTCGGCGCGCCGGAGTCCGGTAACCGCCTGATGGCTCTAGCCTCGGTTCATGGCTGACATGTTCGAGCACACCCCTGAGGTGTGGACCGCGGCGAAACTGCGCGACGCCCTCTCCGGTCTCCCCGACGAGACCCCGATCCACATCGGCGTCGCGGACGGCCCCGGCGACTTCGCCGGATACGGAGAGTTCGTCCTGGTCAACGCGGAGCCGGTGGAGCTGGACCCCGCCGACGACGACACCGCCCCCGCCGGGCCCGAGGTCCAGTTCACGCTCTTCGCCGACGCCAAGGCGGGCGCGTACCACCTCGACCTGGACTGACCGGGCCACGCTCCTGATGTGATCACCGGGCCGCCGAAATACACTGGGCGTGCGTTTTGCACCAGAGCCCATAAGCGGCAGCACCCCGGAGCCGTCCATGACCCCCCACAGGTCCGCGCGGTCGGCGACCGCGGACGATTTGCTGACCCGGCTCGGGCGGCTCACCGCCCAGGCCAGGGAAGGGGCAGAGCTCCAGCAGGCCCGGGTCGAGCTGGCCGAGGCATTGCAGCGGGAGATCCTGCCCGCATCGCTGCCGGCCCTCCCAGGGCTGCGCACGGCGGCCCGGTACGCGCCCGCCCGCCACGGTCTGAGCATCGGCGGTGACTGGTACGACGGCTTCCGGCTGCCCGAGGGGGCCCTGGGGTTCTCCATAGGCGACGTCGAGGGGCACGACGTGGAGGCCGCCGCATTCATGGGGCAGGTCCGGATCGCCGTACGCGCGGTGGCCGCGGCCGCCGCCGACCCCGGCGAGGTGCTCAGCCGGGCCAACGAACTGCTCCTCTCCGTGGACTGCGACCTCTTCGCGACCTGCACCTTCGTACGGTTCGACCCCGCCGCCGGGGAGATCCAGAGCGCCCGCGCCGGGCACGTGCCCGGCGTCTGGGCCACGACCGACGGGCAGTACGGCATCGTGGAGGACGAGGGCGGTCTGCCGCTGGGCATGCTTCCGGGCGCGCAGTACCCCGTGACCAGGCGCCGGCTGACGGCCGCGGGCTCGTTCATCCTGGTCACCGACGGCGTCGTGGAAGGCCCCAGGTTCCCGATCGAAGCCGGGCTGGACCGCGTGGCCGAGGTGGTCAGGGCGGGGGCGGGCGCGGATCCCGGCGACCTGGCCGCCGAGGTGATGAAGGTCGCCGACTCCACCGGCCACGAGGACGACGCCGCGGTGCTCGTCCTGCGCCACGAGGCCTTCGCGGGTCCGCGGGGCGGCACGCGGAGTGCGGCGTAACGCGTGTCACGCACCTCCGGCGGGCGCTGGCTGTCGTCTGATGAAGCCATGCGCACCGAGGGCTTGCGACGTCTGTGCCTCACCGGGCTCTGGATCCTTGTCGTCGCCGCCGCCTACTTCGCGGGCGGCCGGGTGGGGCTGCTCCAGCAGGTCGTGCTCGACGGGGCCACCGTCACACCCCTGTGGCCGCCCACGGGCATCGCCGTCGCCTGTCTGCTCTGGCTCGGGCTTCGCGTCTGGCCGGGAATCGCGATCGGCGCCTACCTCGTCATCCAGTCGATCAGCCCGGTCGATCCCGTCGGGATCGGGATCATCGCCGGCAACACCCTCGCTCCGGTGTGTGCCTTCCTGATGCTCCGCCGAGTCGGCTTCCGCACGGCGCTGGACCGGTTCCGGGACGGATTGGCGCTGGTCTTCCTCGGTGGCCTGGCGCCGATGCTGATCAGCGCCACCGTCGGGACCTGGCTGCTGGTGCTCACCGACAGCCTGCCGAGCGGCGGATTTTGGACCGTGTGGTGGACCTGGTGGGCCGGCGACGCCATGGGCGTGCTCGTGATCACGCCGCTGCTCCTGGTCCTGCCCACGATCCGCCTGTCCGACGACGTCTACCGGTGGGCCGAGGCGGCCGCTCTGCTGCTCTCGGCCGTCCTGCTCACCCTCCTGGCCACCAGGACCGAGTCGGCGCTGCTCTTCCTCGTCTTCCCGCTCCTCATCTGGGCGGCCCTGCGCTTCCAGTTGGCGGGGAGCGCGCCGTGCATGCTGCTGGTGTCCGTGCTGGCGAACTCGGCCGCCATCGACCGCAGCGGTCCCTTCGCCGATCACACGCTGGTCGAGAGCATGGCCAACCTTCAGGCGCTCAACGGCAGCGCGGCCCTGACCTCGCTGCTCCTGTCGGCGCTCGTCACCGAGCAGAACTCCATCCGCCTGAGGATCGAGCAGGCCTGCCAGGACCTGGCCGAGGTGGTGGAGCAGCTCTCGCCGGGGAAGTCGGCGCGGCGTTGGCCCCCACCGGGGGAGTGACGCCTGCACGCCTGCCCGTTCGACCGCTCCGGTCGGACGGGCAGGCGAGCCGGGCCGGGGTCAGGCGATGCGCCACTGCTGGTACGTCGAGCCGTTGGCCGGCTGCTGGGTGACCAGGGCTCCGTCCGCGCCGGACGCGGTGGTCAGCAGGAGCCCGCTCTTCTTGTTGGCCACCGAGTAGCCGTCGGCGCCGAGCGCGGTGATCTTCCAGCGCTGGCTGTCACCGCCCGTGCAGGTTGCCTGGACGACGGCCGCGCCCGCGGTGGTGGAGCCGCCGGCGACGTCCGCGCACAGCTTCGAGGAGACGTTGACCAGGGTGTGGCTGCCGTCACTGCCCAGGGTCAGCTGCCACTGCTGGTTGGGTCCGCCGTGCGGTGTCCAGGTGATCAACTGGGTGCCGGAGGCGTTGGAGCTCGCCGGGTCGTCGAGCGCCTTGCCGCCCGCGGTGAGGGTGCGGACGCCGCCCAACTGGTTCCCGTACACCTCGAACTCGTACAGCGAGTAGCCGTACGTGGTCCCGCGCTGGGTGCCGTACACGCGGATGTGGCGGCCCGATCCGGTCAGGCCGGTCAGGTCCTGGGCCCCGCCGGCGCCGGTGGTCGTGGAGTGGATGGTGCGCCAGGTGGTGGCGTCGTCAGAGAGCTGGATCTGGAAGGACTTCCCGTACGCCGCCTCCCAGCGCAGTACGACGCGGTTGACGGTCTGGACGGAGCCGAGGTCGACCTGGATCCACTGCGGGTCGCCGTAGGCGCTGGACCACCGGGTGCCGGGGTCGCCGTCGGTGGCCGAAGCCGCCGGGAAGTTCACCGTCTCGGTGCTGGAGGCGGTGGTCGGGCGGCCCAGGGCGAGGTTGCCGGGCTGGGCGAGGCCCGGCCAGGCGGGGTTGTGGCCGACGGCCGCCGCGATCGGGGTGAAGGCGGCGTACGTCGTAGTCAACTTCGGGGAACCCCAGGTCTGTTGGGCCAGCGCGCGCAGCGGGTACATGATGCCGGCCGCGATCTGCTCCTCGGTCTCGGCGGTCGGGTTGTCACACCAGACGTGGATCAGTGAGCCGGGGTTCTTCGAGGGGTCGGACACGGTGTTGCCGCCCTCGAAGCGGTCCGGGGTCCAGGTCTCGTACATCCACTTGGTGTCGGGCTTCGCGCCCCCGAGGACGTAATACGTGGGCGTCCAGGACTCGTTGGCGACGACGTGCCCGGCGTCGGCCAGCTGTTGGGGCGTGAGGCCGTAGCTGTACCAGTACTCGACGAGGATGCCGGCGTTCGGTTTGACCGTCCCGTCACCGGACTTGATGCCGTCGTTCCACATCCGGGTGGTCTTGCCGCCGGCCCGGACCAGGTCGTCCGCCCAGTTCACGAACCCGTAGTAGGTGTCCTTGGCGGTCGCGTTCGCGCCGTAGTGGGCGCGGGCGTAGCTGAGCAGCTGCGGGTACTTGCCGTAGTCCGTGACGTATTCGTCCGCGCCGATGTGCCAGTACGGGGCCGGGAACAGCGGCAGGTACTCGTTCACCAGGTCCTTGATCAGTGCGTACGAACCCGGGAGCGAGAGGTCGATGAAGTCGGGGCTGACCGCGCCCGAGCTGCTCTTGAGCTTGAGCTCGGGATGGGCGGCCAGGACCGCGTTCATGTGTCCGGGGGTGTCGATCTCCGGGACGATCGTGACGTGGTACTTGCGGCCGAGGGCCACGAGATCGGCGATGTCCTGCTTGGAGTAGTGATCGGTGGAGACGATCTCCGGATGGGTGGAGCTCTCCAGGCGGAAGCCGTAGGTGTCCGACAGGTGGAAGTGGAAGTAGTTGAGCTTGAGGTACGCGAGCTCCTTGACGTGCTGCTTCAGCCAGTCGACGGTGAAGAACTTCCGCCCCTGGTCGACCATGAGCCCGCGCTCGGCCTTGGTCGGCCAGTCGACCGCCGTGCCGGCCGGGACCGAGGCGGACTGGTGCAGCAGTTGCAGGACGGTACGGGTGCCGTGGAACGCCCCGGTGTCCGTCCCGGCCTGGATGGTGAGCGCGCCCGCGACGGTCATCCGGTAGCCCTCGGCGGGCAGGGTGGCGTCACCGAGACCGAGCCCGATGTCGCCGGCCGCGGCGCTGCCGGTGACGACGGTCACGCTGCGGCCGGCCAGGGCGCCCAGGTCCTCGGCGAACGTGGCAGCCTCGTCGCCGAGTTGGGCGGTGTCGGCGGGATTGACGACGATGCGGCTCGTGCTGGTGAAGGTGTAGGTGCCGGCGGCGGACGTCCATTGACGCAGGGCCGGAACGGTCTGAGGGGGCCCGGCGGCCGCCTGGGCCGGGGTGACGGCGGGTAAGGCCAGCGCGGACACCGCGCAGGCGGTGGCGATCAGGAATCTCAGCAGACGCATGGAGTGTCCCCGAGTCGTGAGTGGGGGGCTAAGGGGGCACAAGTGCAGCGCAGAGCCGACTCCGTGTCAATAGATGCTCGAAACCAGGCTGGATCGCGCATGATTGCGCACGAGCCCGGTGGGGCGGAGCCCTCCGGCCACGTATCGCCGTCTGCTCACGCGTGCTGTTCCGGCACGGCGAACTCCCGCCACGCGGGTGCGTCCGGAGTGATGATCGTCCAGTGGTCCCGGGGGACTTCCGAGATGCCCGCCCCGAGGAACCGCCAGAAGTCCTGGAAGGCGAGTGTGTGACCCCGGGTGTATGCGTCATGGGGCTGGACACGGATGTCCCAGGGGTGATCGTCGACGCACCACAGGTCCTCGGGCTGCGGTGCGAGGTATTGCGCGGCGAGGGGCTCGCTCAGGCCGAGCCCCGGGAACGCCGTCACCACCAAGTCCGGCCGTCCAGCGGTCGGTTGGCCGGGAAACCAGTCGCCCTCCGCGGCCTCCTGCACGTAGCGGTCGATCGCCCGTCCGGCGGAGAACAGCTCGTACCCCCACCAGTCACCGTCGTAGACGAAGGTCAGCAGCCCGGAACAGTCCAGCACCCGCGAGACGTGCAACTGGGCCTTGCGGCGCAGATCCCACTCCCAGCCCCGGTCCCAGCCCAGCAGGGTCCAGCCTTCGTGTTCCGCGTGGAGGGTGTAGCGGTCGCGGACGGTCGAGTCCTCGCCCGCGTCGACGAGAGGCCGCCCCTGGGCCGACCAGATGTCCGACAGCGCCTCGTAGACCTGCTCGTGCCCCACGTCGCGAAAGAGGTTGTAGCGGAAGAAGAGTCCCATGAGGCGTATCTCCCTGTCCCAGACGGCCGCGCACGTCATCGTCAGCGTCATCGGAGCGGGTGGAAGTGGTCATTGCTCCGGAAGCTACCCGGGGAGGTGTGGCGGCGCACTCGGATATCGCGCAGGCGCGGTCACGGCACTAGCGTGACCCGCGTGACGGACACGGACTTCGAGGGTTTCTACCGGGCGCAGACCGCTCCTCTGGTCGCGTTCCTGTGTGTGCAGGGCGCCGCGCTGCCGGTCGCCGCCCGCGCCGCCCAGGACGCGATGGCCGTGGCCGGATCCTGGACGGCCCGGTTCGGCGCAGGTGTTCGTGTTCCGGACCTGCGGACGTGGACGTACCGGATCGCCCTCGACGGCCTGGCTGGGTGGGCCGAGCCGGAGGATCCGATACCGAACCCGCTCCTCGCGGACGAACCCGCCCGGGACCAACCGGCCGCCGGACTCGACCGGTTGGCCGAACTCAGCCCACGGCAACGGCGGGTGGTGGCCATGGCGATGGCCTCCTGCTCCGCCGGTGAGATCGGCTACGAACTCATGCTGCCCGCATACAAGGTGCGTCGGACCCTGCGCTACGCGGGCAAGTTGCTCGGAGCCACCACGCACGACGCCGTGGAGGCCCGGCTCCGCGACCTCCGGGCCGAGTTGGTGGGCGCGCTCGACCCCGCCCTGGACCTGGACGCGGGGCTTGCCGAAGCGCCCCGGGTGCTCGCGCAGACATCGGGACTCGGCTCCCGGCCACCGGTGCCGCCGTGCGGGGCTCCCGTCCCCGCGGTGCCGCCCGACGCCGTCAACGCGCCCGCCCCGGGCGGCCTACGGGAGTACGCCGCGGCTCTGGCCGCGCGCGACGACTCGTACCGCAGAGCGGAGCGGACGCGCTTTCCCGTGGCGGAGCTGGCCGCGGTCCGGCTCGGTGCCCTGTTCTCCTTCCACGCCGATCGATTCCGCCGCGACGCCGAACGGTCCGGCTACCGGGGCTCCCGCTTCGACTTCCCGGCAGCCGACGCGCGTGCGTACGTCGGCGCCCTGGCCCGGGACATCGCGTGCGCCTCGCCCATGTTCGACGCCATCCGCAGCTCCGGCTCCCGCTCCGGTACCGGTCCCGCGCGCCTCGCGTACCACCTGGAGTCGAGCCTGGAGCACGACGACCCCCATACCAACGAGGTCTCCTACGACGGCATCGACCTGGCCCTCGGGCTGGCCGAGTTCCGGCGCGGCGCCCTGAACCTGGCACTGCGGGCGCTCCCCCCGCACCACGGGCAGACCTCGGACCTGGCCGAGACGCTGAGGCGTTCCGCCTTCGACACCGCCAGGGTGACGGAGCAGCTCAGGAGCCTGAGCAGTGACCTCTCCGAGGCAGAGTCGACCCTCCCCGACGGTGTGTACGTCGACATGACCCGCGACTTCGCCGCTCACGAGGGCTACAACGCGGACCTCATCCACGGAATCGGCGCGGCCCAGGACACCCTGTCCCCGTTCGGGTGAGGACATCGGGGGCCGACGGCGGGGAGAACCGCAGCGTGTGAGGTTTCTGCAGGGCCGGCGGCGCCGGCGGAGCGTGCCCTGGGCAGGTGATCGATCCGGGATCATGCAGGGCTCGCTTCGAGGAAAGAAGGCACTGATGCAGGCAGCTTTACGCCGCCACGGACGCCCGGGCCGCCGCCCGACCGCAGCAATCCCGGCCGGAGCACTGCTGTGATCCCGGCGCAGGCCACTGGCGACGCCCGCGCCGCGAAGGACGCCCGCGCCGCGAAGGACGTACGCGTCGTGGTCGTCGGAGCGGGTTTCTCCGGGATCGGCGCCGGCATCCGGCTGCGCGAGGCAGGCTTCCGCGACGTGCTCATCCTGGAGAAGGGTCCGCAACTCGGCGGCACGTGGCGGGAGAACACCTACCCCGGCGCGGCCTGCGACGTGCCCTCGACGCTCTACAGCTACTCCTTCACCCCAGACACCGCCTGGACCCGGGTCTTCGCCGGGCAGCCGGAGATCCACGCCTACCTGCGCGCCACGGCCGAGCGCCACCGCATCGGCGACATGCTGCGCTGCGGAGTGCAGGTGCACGGGGCCCGATGGGACCAGCCGTCCGGCCGCTGGCTGCTGGAGACCAGCGACGGGCCCTACCGCGCCGCCGTGCTGGTCCTCGCCACCGGGCCGTGGCACACCCCGTACCGCCTCGACGTGCCCGGCATCGAGGACTTCGAGGGGCCCGTGCTGCACACCGCCCGCTGGGACCACGGCGTCGACCTGACCGGGCGCCGCGTGAGCGTGGTGGGGAGCGGAGCCTCCGCCGTCCAGGTCCTCCCCGCCATCCAGGAGGGGGCCGCGGCCGTGGACCTCTTCCAGCGCACCGCCCAGTGGGTGCTGCCCAAACCCGACCTGCCGCTGCCCGCGGCGTTCAACCGGCTGCTGGACCGGCTGCCCGGCGCCCGCGGCGCGCTGCGCGCCGGCCAGTACGCCCTGCAGGAGGGCTTCGGCTACGCCTTCCGCCACCCCCGGGTCGCCCGCCTCCTCGAGGCCGGGGCGCGCGCACATCTGCGCCTCGCGGTCCCGGACCGGGGACTCCGCCGGGACCTCACCCCGGACTACCGGCTGGGCTGCAAGCGCCTGCTGACCTCCAGCACCTTCTACCCGGCTCTGGCGCAGCCGCACGTCAGCCTGCACCCCACCGCCGTGACCGCCGTGCGCGGCAACGAGGTCCTCGGTGCCGACGGCACCCGGGTCCGGGCCGACGTCCTCATCGAGGCCACCGGATTCCGGATGGGTCAGCTGCCGCTCGCGCGGAGCCTCTACGGGGCGCACGGCCGGACCCTCGACGACACCTGGGGAGGCGAACCGCAGGCCTATCTCGGCACCACCGTCAGCGGGTTCCCCAACCTCTTCCTGCTGCTGGGGCCCAACCTGCTCGGCGGCTCGTCCTCCGCGATCACCGTCCTGGAAGCCCAGCTGACCTACCTCACCGCCGCCCTCACCCACCTCGAACGCGGCCGTCACCGCGCCCTGGAGATCGACCCGGCCGCCCAGGCCGCGCACAACACCGCGGTGCAGGAGGCACTCGCGACGACCGTCTACAACTCCGGCGGCTGCACCAGCTACTACTTCACCCCCGGCGGACGCAACACCTTCGCCTGGCCCTGGTCCACCGGACGGCTGATCCGCATGCTCGGCCGCTTCGACCCCGACGCCTACGCCTGGGACACGCCGGCCCGGCCCGTCGTCCTGCCGCACCCCGGCGGGCAGCCGTCCTGGTCGGGGGCGAACACCTGACCCCGCCGCCACTGCGCCGGGGGTGCCCTCGTGTGTACTCCAGCACCTAGCCTCTCGTCGACCAACGCACCGGCCACCCGCGTGACCGCGCGGACCATGAGGGGGATTCCCATGAGAAGCGTCGAACTGGGGCGCACCGGCGAGCACGTCAGCGAGGCTGGGGCAAGGCCCGGTTCGACGGCGCCCGGGCCAAGACGCTGCACGCCTCGATCGACGACAGCCTGCGCCGGCTCGGCGCCGACCACGTCGACCTCTACTACGTCCACGTGGACGACCGTGCCACACCGCTGGAGGAGACCCTTGAGGCCCTGGCCGGGATCGTACGGGCCGGCAAGGCCCGCCACATCGGCTGGTCCAACGTCCGCACCTGGCGCATGGAGCGCATCCGCGCCCTCTGCGAGCGGCACGGCTGGCCCGCCCCCGTCGCCCTCCGGCAGCAGCACTCCTACCTGCGCCCCCGCACCGGCCTGGACGCGGCCTCGGTCGTGGACCACGAGCAGCTGGACTACCTGCGCGCCCACGAGGACCTGGGCCGACTGGACGCCGCCGGCGCGTAGCGGCGGGGCCCCGACCGGCCGCGCCCGTCACCCGGTCGCTTCGGGCACCTCCCCGAGCAGCCGCGTGCGGAACAGGTCGAGGACCGTGTCCAGGGCCTGCCGCGTGGGCTGGCCCGGTGCGTCGACGAGGTGCTCCGTCAGGACGGAGTGCGGCGGGAGGGCGGCCTCGGGGTTCGCCGCGCTGTCGTCCAGCTCGACGGCGACGAACGCCTCGCCGAGCTCGCGCCGCAGGTACGCGAACCGGTCCCCGGGTACCAGCCGGTCGCCCCGGAAGCGCAGCCCCAGGACCTGGAGCCCCTCGCGCTCGCAGCGCCGGCGGACGACCGCGAGGTCATCGGGACTGATGTCGATGGCGCCGGCCCGGCTCGCGGTGACGGCGAGCGGGAGCGACGGCTGGGACAGCACGGGGGCCAGCAGGCGCTCGTCGGTGGCCATGGCCAGGGCGAAACCACCGGTCAGGCACATGCCGACCGCGCCCACTCCGGGGCCGCCGCAGCGCTCGTGCTCGGCGGCGGCCAGGGCGCGCAGCCACCGTACGACGTCCGAGCCGCGTCCCGTGGCGAGCAGCGTGAACTCCCGGCGCACGCACACCTGCCACAGCGACGAGGCCAGGTAGCGGCCGGCATTCGCCCGGCCGGCGGTGGCGGGATTCGCGTCGCGGCCGGGTGTGCCGAAGAGCACCGGGAGCACGGCGGTGCAGCCGGCGGCCGCCACGCGTTCGGCGAACCGAAGGACCTTGGGGGTGATGCCCGGTATCTCCGCCATGATGATCACTGCCGGTCCGGTGCCTCGCCGCAATACCCGGCGGGTGGCGCCGTCATGGGTGAAGGTGCTTTGGGTGAAGCCGGTCACGTCGTGGTCTGTCATGGTTCAGGAGACTCCGTACCACTGGCTGCCCCAGCCGGTGTTGATGGTGCTGGTGGACTGATCGGCGAGGTTCACGGTCGGCGGCAGCGAGGTCTGGCCCGTCAGGACGGTGCTGTAGCGGAGCTTCGGCGGCGTCAGGCCGGCATTGACCGAGATGCCGGCTCCCGTGGACTTCAGGGTGAGTCCATTGGTGGCCCAGTTGCCGTTGAGCAGGAGCGCGATGAAGTAGGTCCCGGGGGCGGCGGTGAACGGCTTGCCGAGGGGGAGCGGTTTGGCGATGGCGTCGGTCATCAGCTGGGGCGAGATGTCCGAGGTGGCCCCGAGGAGGCGGCCGTTGGCGTCGTACACGCCGAGATGGCAGTTGGCGAGCTGGGCGTTCGGGTCGACGCCGGCCAGGCCGAGCCAGATGTTCGACCAGGTGATCTGCTCGCGCAGCACGATCCGTACCAGGGTGACCCGGCCGCCGACCCCGGCGGCCGACTGGGCGGTGACATGTCCCGCGTCATTGGGGTCGCCGGTCCAGGCCAGCAGGTTCTGATCCTGCGGACGGGGCCCCTCGTAACCCGAGCCGCCGCTCTGCGCGGGCGCGGTCCCGGAAGTCCCGGTAGCCCCGGAGGTCCCGGAATTCACCGCCGCGGGCCGGCTTTCGCCCGGCGAGGTGCAGCCGGCCAGGGCGAGCAGCGCTGCGAGCGCGGCAACGAGTCTGGTCGTGGCGGTGGTGGTGCGGGCGTGCATGGGCCCCCCATGAGGTGCGGATGTGCCGACGGGCCATGGTCACACGCCCGCTGCCGTGCGCCGACACCGCGACCCGCGCCCGGTCCGCCGCGGTGACGCCCGAAGGCGGAGACACCGCGGCGGACCGGCGCCGCGTCAGCCTTCGATGCGGTGCTGGGTCCAGAACGAGGTCAGGTCAGTGGTCGTGGCCGCCTGGGCCGCTGCCTTGAACTCGGACGTGGTCGAGATGCCGTACCAGTGCGAAGTGGCGTAGTCCTTGAGGAGCTTGGTCATGGCGGTGTCGCCGAGGACGCGCCGCAGGTCGTGCAGGGCGCACTTGCCGTAGCTGTAGATGACGGTGGAGTACCGGGACGAATGGGCGTCCCAATAGGCCATCGAGTTGGTGATCTTCTCCGCCGTGGAGGCCCACGAGACGCTGCTCCAGCAGTTGGTGCCGGTCTTGTTCAGTGCGAGGTCGGTGGCGTAGTCGGTGAATGCCTCGTCGAGCCACGGGTTGGTGTACTCGTCGTCGCCGACGATGCCGTACCACCACTGGTGCCCGATCTCGTGGGTGAGGGCGGTGGTGCTGACCAGGTCGAGGACGAACCCGGGGTATTCCATGCCGCCGAACCAGAAGTTGTTGTCGATCACCGCGTCGAGCTCGCCGTACGGGTAGGCGCCGAACCTGGCCGCATGGGCGTCCACGGCGGTCTTCGCGGTGGTGAGCATCGACTGCGAGTCGGACGAGCTGATCCCCGAGACGGAGTAGATGTTGATCGGGGTTCCACCGGTGGAGGTGCCGGAGATCTTGCCGAAGGGGCCCGCGGCCCACGCGAAGTCACGGACCTTGGCGGCGGTCGCGGTGGTGATCGTACGGCCGCTGGAGCCCGGGGTGTCGACCGAGGCGCCGGTGGCCGGTACGAGCAGGGTGCTCGGGTGGTCCAGGGTCACCTTGAAGTCGGAGGCCAGGGAGTAGAACGACTCGCCGTTGTTGGTGTACGGGTCCAGGTGCCAGCCCGCTGCGTCCCTGACCGCGAGGACCGGCAGGGCGTTGCCGATGAAGCTGAAGGCCCCGTCGTAGCCGAAGCGGTCGGCGCCGCTGGGCACGTTGATGCCCAGGTCGAAGCCGATCGTGGCGCTCTGCCCCTGGAGCAGCGGCACCGGCAGGTCGATCTTGAGGGCCGTGCAGCCGACCGAGAGGGCCCCCGCGGTGCCGCCGGTGACGTTGCCGACCGTGATCGGCATGGCGGAGCAGGTGCCGTGGTAGTTGTCCCACAGCCTCAGGTACACCTCGCCGAGCGCGGTGGCGGAGGCGTTGGTGAAGGTCGCGCTCTCGTGGCCGGTCCAGACGGTGCCGGCGGCGTTGCTGCTCAGGCTGACGGTGTAGGCGGGCGAGGCCGGGGTACGGGTGGAGTCCCCGGGCGGGACCGTACCACCGGAGGTGTCGAGGGCGACGTCGTCGACGACGAAGCTCGTCTTGAGGCTGGAGTCCTCGGTGCCCGTGAAGGCCACGTTGACGGTCTGGCCCGCGAACGACGACACGTCGAACGACTTCTGTACGTATCCGGTGTTCTTGTCGAGGTTCGAGTACGTCGCCAGCGTCGTCGCGCCGATCTTCGCCGTCAGCTTGTCGTACTTGGTGGACGTCGTCGTCTCGGTGGTGTCGATGTGCAGCCAGAAGGTGAGGGTGGCGGTGCTGCACCCGGACGGGATGGTGACGCTCTGGGAAAGCGAGTCGGTGTGCGTACTGCCGACACCGTTCAGCCAGGCGAAGTACGTGCCGCCGTGCGCGGCCTGACCGGCGCGGTTGGTGATCACGCTGGTCTGGGACTGGCTCCAGGGTGAAGTGCCGCTCTCGAACCCGCCGTTGGTGACCACCTGCGCCGGGGTGCAGGCGGCGGCCCTCGGGGCCGCCGATGGCGTGGCGGCGGCCGCCGGGGTGAGGGGGAGCGAGACGGCGGCCAAGGCCGCGACGGCGCATGCGGTCGCGGCGAGGGCCTTGTGGGGGGTGGATCTCACACGAAACTCCTTTGCGGCGGCCGGGATTCCGGCCTGCTCGGTGGCCGCCGCGCCGGCATGGGTGCGCCGGTGGGCAGCCGCGGGCTGTGCGCATCACTTGCACGATCGCTGAGGTGAGATTTCTGCGGTGTCTCCCTGGGGGTCAGGGCGACAACTGCGGGAAGCCTTGCAGAGTTGACCAGAGCATGCCATCAGGGGTGGGTAAAGTGTTCGTGCTCTCGACCCTCACCGGATGCGTTGTGGATGCGCTTCGGGGCCCGTGCGTCCGCTGCCGCCGAAGGGCCGCGGGAGCGGTACGGAGCCCTCCGCTCCCGTTTCCGCTCCCGCGTGCCGTGCCGTGCCGTGTCGTGCCGTGTCGTGTCGTGTCGTGGTCAGGCTGGTCAGGCTGGTCAGGCCAGGGGCTCGGCGGCGAGCTCGATGACCTCCGCGGGGCCCGCCCGGAACGCCGGGCTGGCGGCGTCGGCCTCGACCATGTGGGCGGTGGCGTCGTGTGCGGCGAGCGCCGCCTTCGAGGACCACCGCTCGATCAGGAGGAAGCGGTCGGGCTCGCCGCGCACCTGGTGCATGTCGTACTGCATACATCCCTCTTCGGCTCGCACGATCGGCGCGAGACGCTCGAACGCGGCGATCTGTTCCCGGCCGCGGCCCGGGAGCGTGGTGATCTGGATGACGAGTTGCACCGGCTGTGACATGCGCCGAAGCCTATCCAGTGCCCTGACCGCGTACGTCGTCCAGGGTGGCGTCAGGGCGAGGAGGCGGCCGCACCCGGTCCCGGCTGCGGCGGGGTCAGGAACCGGGCGGCACTGATCCGGTGGAGATGGATGACGATGTCGTGAGACTGGGCGAGCGCGATCTGGAACTCCGACCCGTTCTGCCCCGGGTAACTGCCGCCGATGATCCAGGTGGGGCGGGCGGTGGCCAGCCAGGAGCGGGCCGCGGGCGGGGTGGTCCGCAGGTCCAGGACGTAGTCGCGGTGGCGCACCTTGTCCAGGGTGTACTCGTTGCTGCCGGGTTTCGCGGGACCCACGGTGAAGGGCCGCAGCCGGCCGTCCTCGCCGAAGGCATTGAACGAGCCCTGGTCGAAGGTGGAGCCGATGCTCACGTAGTTCTTGCCCAACTTGTCGCGCAGGTGGGTCCCTTGCATGACGGGGTAGTGCGCCGGGTCGGGGGTTCGCAGGGCGACGTGCGCGTTGTGGGCCGCCAGCACCACCTTGTTCCCGGTGTGCTTCTGCCACCAGTCCACGTTGTCCGCCATGATCAAGTCCCGGTAGCCCATGCTCTGAGCGGCCTGCCGCGGGTCGTCGTAGTCGAAGGCGTAGCCCCTGGCCGTCTGGTCGATGGCGGTGGCGTGCTGGAGCGCCCAGTCGTACGCCTTGGTGTCGCTCCCCGCGCCGGGCGGCTGCTGCTTGAGCAGTTCCAGGGCCCGCCCGGTCCGGTCGGCGATCTCCTTCCGCTCGGCGAGCGGCCGTTGCGGATAGGCCGCCATGTGGGCTTCGGGGGTGGTCTCGGGGCGCAGGCCGCGGTACAGCTCGGTGAAGCGCGGCAGCAGCGCCGGGTGGGCCTTGGCCACGTAGGCGGTCACCTTGTCGTAGAGCTCCGGACCGGCGTACCCGAAGTCGTCGCCCATGAACTGCACCGGATCACCGGGGTGTTGGATGTTGTAGGCGCGCATCCAGTGCAGCAGGTCCAGGTATTCGGTGGTGTTCCAGAAGACGTAGCTGCTCTGGAACTCCTCGCGCATGATCTGCTCCGGATCGCCCGTGCCGCTCAATACGTAGTCGTTGAGCCGCAGTCCGGTGCTCCAGCTTCCCTCCAGCGCGAAGCTGCGGAAGCCCTGTTCCTCGACGAGGTAGCGGAAGACCCGGTGCTTCATCGTGAAGAACTCGTGCGAGCTGTGGGTGGCCTCGCCCAGACCCACCACCCGGGCGTCCTTCACCATCCGGCCGAGCGGGCGCAGATCGTCCAGGCTGCCCTGCGGGTCGGTGGTGCGCAGTGGGTGTGCGCCGCGTTCCAGGGCGGACACCGGCGACGGTGTGGAGGAGGCCGAGGAGGCGGGCGCGGCGGCGATCACGGCGCCGAGGGAGAGGAGCAGTACGGCCAGGGCCGGCTTGTGTCGTTTCATGATCCAAGATTTCCTGCCGGCGGGGACGGCGGCCATGGCCCCAACCCCCCACCCGAGGTGGGGCCAGCCCCCCGGCGGCGTCGGTCTCAGTCCTCCGTGGTGTGGCGGCTGCGGGCCCACAGCGGCAGGGCGAACCAGCACAGGAGGTACCAGGCGAGCACGCCGGAGACCAGCCAGGGAACCAGGGCGCGGTCGCCGGCGATGCGCAGGACGAGGACGAGGGCCGCCGTCAGGGTCGCGAGGAGCAGGATGATCCCGGTGAAGACCAGCCGGGAGGCCCAGGTCACCGCCTGGGGCTTGATCCGACGGCCGGAGACGATCCGGTGGAAGGACACCGGCCCGATCAGGGCCCCCGTCGCCAGGGATCCGAGGATGACCGTGGTGACGTAGATCGTCCTGTCGGTCTGCGGCAGGTCCTCGAACCGGGGTGCGAAGACGACGGTGAGCAGGAATCCGAGCAGGATCTGCACGCCGGTCTGGGCGACCCGGATCTCCTGGATGAGCTCCTGCCACTGCCGGTCCGCGCGCTCGTCGACGGTCTCCTTCCTGCCTTTGCCGACTCCGGAGGGGGTCTGCTCGCCGGTGTTGTCCATGGGTCTCCCCGCGTCGCTGACTCGGTCGGTCGGTCGCTCGGTCGCTCGTGGGACGTGTGTCCCCCTCCTTCCGATTGCCGGATACCGGCCGCGCCACGCGGTCGCCGTCCACGAACACCCTGTTGCGCCACCCGCTCCATCCGATTCCCGAGGTTTGTCCGGACCTCCGGGGGTAGTCGCACGACGTACCGGAAGGAGCGAGCCATGCCGCGTGGAGCCAGCCCCAAACGGGAGCGCCAGTACGAGCACATCAAGGAGAGCGTGCTCGAACGGGGGGAGAGCGAGAAGCGGGCCGAGGAGATCGCCGCCCGTACCGTCAACAAGGAACGGGCCCGGCACGGCGAGTCGAAGACCGCGAGCCGCCTGTCACTGGAGGACATGTCCTCCGGAGAGCGCGGCGGCCACCGCTCCCACAGCGGCGCCGAGGGGCGCACGTACGACCAGCTCTACCAGGAGGCCAAGAACCGCAACGTCGACGGCCGGTCCAAGATGAACAAGGAGCAGCTGCGGCGCGCCCTCGGCGGGGGCAGCTGACGGGAGGCGCCCTAGTCCCCGAGCACGGTCGTGCAGTCCTGCCACGCCTGCGGGCTCAGCAGGGGCCGCAGCCGGGTGAACAGTGCGAGGAGGCCCGCTCCCCATGCCTCGCGGAAGCCGGCGTCGATACGGGCGATGTCCAGCTCGTTGGCGGCGGTCAGCTCCGCGAAGTCCGTGCGCTCCCGGAGGGCCGGGGTGAAGCGGCGGCCCGTGAACCGGTCGCGGAAATCCGCGCCGGAGGTGTCGGCGAGCGTGGGGTAGGACGCGCGGCGGTCGCAGCTCGCGTAGAAGTAGACGATCGATTCGGCCTCCGCGCCGATCGCTTCCACCAGCCTGGACCGGTGCGCGAGCGGCATCGGCGCAAGGGCGAAGCCGTCGGTCCCGTAGAAGGCGTGGCACAGTCCCGCGAGCTGGAGGGCGGGGCGGGCGTTCCAGCGTTCGAGCTGCTGCCGCACCCGGCGCAGGTGTGCGCCGAGAGTGCCTCCGGGGTGTTCTTCGGTCGCGACGCCGAGTTCCTCCAGGAGGTTCTGGGCTGCGAGGACGCGGTCGGCCGGAAGTGGCATCGGGTGGTTCCTTCCCGGATCGGGCCCGGGTGCGCGGGCCTCTGTGGCTGTCAGCTGCGGCACACCACCGGAACACGGCTGTGACCGTGCCGTCCACTGCCGACGGCGGTCGACCTGCCGGCCGGGCCCCGGGCAGGATGGGGGTTATGGAACGCGCAGAACTGGAACGGCGGGCCCGGGCGTTGGCGGTCCCGGGCAGCCGGCGGATCCTCGGGATCGCGGGGCCGCCCGGGGCCGGTAAGTCGACGCTGGCCGAAGACCTCGCCCGCGCCCTCGGCCCCGGGCTGGCGGCCGTCGTGCCGATGGACGGCTTCCACCTCGCCCAGGCGGAACTCGTACGACTGGGACGCGCCGACCGCAAGGGGGCGCCGGACACCTTCGACGCCGCCGGGTACGCGGCCCTGCTGCGTCGGCTGCGGGCGCCGGCCGACGGGGTGGTGTACGCGCCCGCCTTCGACCGCTCGCTGGAGGAGCCGGTCGCCGGAAGCATCCCGGTGGATCCCGGCGTACCCCTGGTGATCACCGAGGGCAACTACCTGCTGTACGAGGCGGGGGAGTGGGCCGCGGTGCGGCCGCTGCTGGACGAGGCCTGGTTCCTCGCACCCGACGACACGCTCCGCGTACGCAGGCTGATCGACCGCCACGTCCGCCACGGCAAGGAGGAGGCGTCCGCCGCCCGGTGGGTGAGCCGGTCGGACGAGGCGAACGCCCGGCTCATCGCCCCGGGCCGCACTCGCGCCGACCTGGTGGTGGAGTGACGGGGATCCGGACGGGGATCCGGACAGGGATCGGACGGGTTCCGTCCGCTACGGCGCGATCGGCAGCTGCCGCTTGTGCTCCGTGAGGCGGTAGCGCCGGACGATCGTGTCGAACGCCCGCTCACCGACCGGCTTGCCCTCCAGGAAGTCGTCGATCTCGTCGTACGTGACACCGAGCGCGTCCTCGTCGGCCTTGCCCGGGTCCAGGGTCTCCAGGTCCGCCGTGGGGGTCTTCCAGACCAGCTCGGCGGGGGCGCCCAGGGCGTCCGCGCACGCCCGCACCCGGCGCTTGGTCAGGCCGGTCAGCGGGACCACGTCGGCCGCCCCGTCGCCGAACTTGGTGAAGAATCCGGAAACCGCCTCGGCGGCGTGATCGGTGCCGACGACCAGGCCGTCCTGCGCGCCGGCCACCGCGTACTGGGCGATCATGCGCTGCCGGGCCTTGATGTTGCCCTGCACGAAGTCCTGGTGGTGGTCGTCCCGGAACTCGGTGCCACCGGCCACGGCGGCCGCCAGCGCGGCGTCGCTCGCGGGCCTGACGTCCACGGTCAGCACCCGGTCGGCGTTGATGAAGCCGAGGGCGAGCTGGGCGTCCTTCTCGTCGGCCTGGACCCCGTAGGGCAGCCGCATGGCGTAGAACGTCGCGTCGTGACCGGCCGCGCGGGCCCGCTCCACGGCGAGCTGGCAGAGCCTTCCGGCGGTGGTGGAGTCCACGCCCCCGCTGATTCCGAGCACCAGGGAGCGCAGGCCGGTGGAGGTGAGCCGCTCGGCCAGGAACGCCACGCGGCGCTCGATCTCCCGCTGTGCGTCGAAGGTCTCGGCCACCAGGAGGTCCCGGGCGATCTCCTGCTGCAGGGCGGTGGACGCCGGCTGGCTCACGGCTGCTCCTCGTGGTCGTTGGGTGCGTCGCTTCGTGGTGCGCTGTCCCGCCGACCCTAACCGAGGCGGCCGGACCATCGGCTCGCCGGGACCCCACCGCCCGTCCGGCGCTCCGCGTGCCGGGTGAGCCGCGTCTCACCGGGGCGGTGGCGCTTGTCTATGCAACGAGTTGCATAGAAGGATCGGGGTATGGCGCTCGACCACGCGATCCTCGTCTCCCTGCTGGAAAAGCCGGGCTCCGGCTACGAGCTGGCCCGCCGGTTCGAACGGTCCATCGGCTACTTCTGGACCGCGACCCACCAGCAGATCTACCGCGTGCTGGGGCGCATGGAGGGCGACGGCTGGCTCGACGTCCGCGAAGTGCCGCAGCGGGCGAGGCCGGACAAGAAGGAGTACTCCGTCGCCGCGGCCGGCCGGGCGGCCCTCTCCGCCTGGCTCCACGAGCCGATCCAGCCCGACAGCGTCCGCCACGAGCTCGCCGTCAAGATCCGCGGAGCGGCCTTCGACGACCCGGCCGCGCTGATCCGTGAGGTCGAGCGGCACCACCGCGTGCACAGCGACCGCCTCACGCACTATCTCGCCGGGGAACTGCGGGACTTCACCGGCCCGCAGGCTCCGGCGGCCCGCGACCGCGACCCCGGGCGGGAGCTCCAGCACGTCGTGCTCCGCGGTGGCATCGCCTACGAGCGGATGCAGCTGGCCTGGCTGGAGGACGTACTCGCCACGCTCCACGGCCTCGCCGCGCCCTGACCCCTCATCCTCACCCTCCCGACCGAAAGGCGAACCTCCATGAGCGACCCGCTGCTGTTCAACCCGCGCACCTACGACCCGGCACACTTCGACCCCGAGACCCGCAGGCTGCTGCGCGCCACCGTCGACTGGTTCGAGGAGCGCGGCAAGCGCCGGCTGATCGAGGACTACCGCTCCCGTGCCTGGCTGGGGGACTTCCTCGCGTTCTCCGCCAAGGAAGGGCTCTTCGCGACCTTCCTGACCCCGGCCCCCGCCGCCGGACAGGACGAGCCCGACAAGCGCTGGGACACCGCGCGCATCGCCGCCCTCAACGAGATCTTCGGTTTCTACGGCCTCGACTACTGGTACGCGTGGCAGGTCACCATCCTCGGCCTCGGCCCGGTCTGGCAGAGCGACAACGCCGCCGCCCGCGCCCGCGCCGCGGAACTCCTCTCCGAGGGCGAGGTGTTCGCCTTCGGCCTGTCCGAGAAGACCCACGGCGCGGACATCTACTCCACCGACATGCTGCTGGAGCCCGACGGCCACGGTGGCTTCCGGGCCAGCGGCTCGAAGTACTACATCGGCAACGGCAACGCCGCCGGCCTCGTCTCCGTCTTCGGCCGCCGCACGGACGTCGAAGGCCCCGACGGCTACGTCTTCTTCGCCGCCGACAGCCGCCACCCCGCGTACCACCTCGTGAAGAACGTCGTCGACTCCTCCAAGTACGTCAGCGAGTTCCGCCTCGACGACTACCCGGTGAGTGCGCAAGACGTCCTGCACACCGGCCGCGCCGCCTTCGACGCCGCCCTCAACACCGTCAACGTGGGCAAGTTCAACCTCTGCACCGCGTCGATCGGCATCTGCGAGCACGCCATGTACGAGGCCGTGACCCACGCCCAGGGCCGCATCCTCTACGGCCGCCCCGTCACCGCCTTCCCGCACGTGCGCCGGGAGCTGACCGACGCGTACGTCCGCCTCGTCGGGATGAAGCTGTTCAGTGACCGCGCGGTCGACTACTTCCGCTCGGCCGGCCCCGACGACCGTCGCTACCTCCTCTTCAACCCGATGACCAAGATGAAGGTGACCACGGAGGGCGAGAAGGTCATCGACCTGATGTGGGACGTCATCGCGGCCAAGGGCTTCGAGAAGGACACCTACTTCGCCCAGGCGGCCGTCGAGATCCGCGGCCTGCCGAAGCTCGAGGGCACCGTCCACGTCAACCTCGCGCTCATCCTCAAGTTCCTGCGCAACCACCTGCTGGACCCCGCCGATTACGCACCCGTACCGACCCGCCTCGAAGCCGCCGACGACGCGTTCCTCTTCCAGCAGGGACCGGCCCGCGGCCTGGGATCCGTACGCTTCCACGACTGGCGCACCGCCTACGACGCGTACGCCGCCGTGCCCAATGTGAGCCGGTTCCGCGAACAGGCCGACGCCCTGTGCGAGTTCGTCCTGACCGCCGCACCCGACGAAGCGCAGAGTCGCGACCTCGATCTCCTCCTGGCGGTCGGCCAGCTCTTCGCCCTGGTCGTGCACGGCCAGCTGATCCTGGAGCAGGCCCGTCTGACCGGCCTGGACGAAGACGTGCTCGACGAGCTGTTCGGGGTCCTCGTACGGGACTTCTCCGCTCACGCGGTCGAGCTCCACGGCAAGGACTCCGCCACCGCGGACCAGCAGAACTGGGCACTGGGCGCGGTCCGCCGCCCGGCCGTCGACGCCGACCGCGCGGCACGCGTCTGGGCGCGCGTGGAGGCCCTGGCCGGGGCGTACGAGATGGCTCCCTGACCGCTGCCGGTCACCCGGCCGGGACCGTGCCGCAGGGCACGGCCCCGGCCGGCGCGGCGTACGCGAAAGGGCGCGACGCGGCCCGGGGCGTCGGCCCGTTCTCGCCGGCGGGGGTGGCACAGTGGGGGTATGTGCGGTCGATACGCCTCTTCCCGGGCCCCGGAGGACCTCGCGGGCCTCTTCGGCGCCGAGCGGGACCCTCGCGCCGGGGAACTCGGGCCGTCGTGGAACGTGGCCCCGACCGATGACGTGTGGGCGGTCCTGGAGCGCGCCGACCGCGACACCGGGGAGGTGGCCCGCCGGCTGCGGCCCGTGCGGTGGGGGCTCGTGCCGTCGTGGGCGAAGGACCCGGCGGTGGGCTCGCGGATGATCAACGCGAGGGTGGAGACCGTGCACGAGAAGCCGGCGTTCCGGCGCGCGTTCACCCGGCGGCGGTGCCTGCTGCCCGCGGACGGCTTCTACGAATGGGTCGCCGTGCCCGCCACGGGCTCGGCGAAGGCCTACAAGCAGCCGTACTTCATCCGCCCCGAGGACGCGGGGGTGATGGCCATGGCCGGGCTGTACGAGTTCTGGCGCGACCCGGCCGTCCAGGACGACGACGACCCGTCGGCCTGGCTGACCACGGCCACGATCATCACCACCGAGGCCACCGACGCGGCCGGGCGCGTCCACCCCCGCATGCCGCTTGCCCTCGACCCGGCGGACTACGAGACCTGGCTCGACCCCGCCCACCAGGACACGGCGGACCTGCGCGCCCTCCTGCACACCCCGGCCGGAGGCCGTCTCGCGGTGAGCGCCGTCTCGACCGCGGTCAACAGCGTCCGCAACAACGGCCCCCACCTCCTCGACGGACCCGCGACCGCCTGAGGCGGGCGTGCCCGCGGTTCACCGCCCGCCGCCGGACCCCGGGGGGCCCACGGACTCCCCGGTGATGCGCTCCAGGTCCGTCATCAGCGAGTCCAGCCACGACGCGGCCGCGTAGTACAGCCGCGGCGCGCCCGGCGGCTCCGCCGCGAAGCCGTCGAAGTCCGGGTCCCGCAGCGGCGCCGGCACCCCCGGGGTGTCGCCGCCCGGGTCGAGGCGCGCCGACACCAGCAGCATCCGCCCGGCCACCCGGTCCCCGAGCCGCGTCACCGCCGCCGTGGGCTCCCGCTCCAGGGGCGGTACGACGACCGGCTCGGGCGGCACCAGCAGCCGTTCCGATCCCCACAGCGTGTGGTGGCCGGCCATCAGCGTCGCCTGCCAGTCCTGCCCGGGCCGGGCGGACGGCTCGGCCAGTCCCTTCGGCTCGCTCTGGTACTGCGCGTACGCCGCCTCCGCCATGACCAGCGAGTGGAGGAGCGACCGGTGCCCCGGCCCGGTCACCACCGGCTCCCGCACCCCGCCCGCGGCGAGCTCGGCAGTCGTGGCCACCACGTTCTCGGCAGCGCCGCGCAGCAGCACCGCCACCGACCTCCGCAGCTCGTCCTGCGCGCCCCGGGGCCAGGCGAGCAGCCCGAAGACGGCGCCGATCGCACTGCCGGTGAGCACGTCCAGCAGCCGGAACTCGGCGAGCTGCCACGTCGCGGGCGCCAGCTGGGCGAAGGCCAGGGCGACCACCAGCGTGAACATGGCCTGCGCCCAGCCCACCCCCTTGACCGGCCCCAGCGTGAACGCGAGAAGCATCAGCGGCACCAGCGCCGCCGCGTACACCGCGACGTCCGTCCCGGCCAGCGCCAGCAGTGCGGCCGCGACCAGGGCGCCGACCAGGGTCCCGGTCAGCGCCATCCGTACGGTCGTCCGGGTCTCCCGTACCGTCGTCCGGGTCAGGGTCAAGGTGGCCAGCAGCACCCAGAAGCCGTGCGGCAGCGTGTCCACCCCCGCGATCAGGCGGGCCGCCGTCAGCGCCAGGCTGATGCGCACCGCGTTCTGGAAGAACACCGAGCGACTGCCCGCGTGCCCCGCCAGCCGCCACCACCACAGCTCCGGCGCACGCTTGTGCGCGTACCAGAACCGGCCCGGGGCCGCCTGCGCCGCGCCCGCGCGGCCCCGTACGACGATCCCGGCCGCCGTGGACATGGCCAGCGCTGCGTCGGCGGCCTCCAGCACCGCCGCGTGGCGGCGCAGCACGGCCGGAGAGGCGTCCGGTTCCGGACCCGCGGCGAGGGCCGCCCGGGCCCGCAGCAGCTCGGCGTGCGCGTCCCCGGCGGGCGCCCGGCCGCGCAGGCGGTCGGACGTTTCCCGCGCCACGTCCCGTACCGCCCGCAGGGCGTCGAGCCCGGTCCCGGCCGGATGCGCGCCGTGGAGGAGCCCCCGGGGCGCCGTCAGCCTGGCCAGCAGGGTGCGGGTGGCGAGGCCGGTGTGGGCCAGGGCCCGGTCCCGTAGGCTCGGCCCGGCCGGCCGTTCGGCCTCCGGTACCTGCGAGGACCGCAGCCCGGTGCTCGCCTCCCGCGCCTCCCGCGCCGCCTCCTCGGACAGCGTGTACGGCGGCCCGGTCAGCTCGTCGGCGCACCGCCGCGCGCTGTCGGCGGCCCGGGCGGCCAGCTCCCGGTACGGGACGGTCGGCGGATCGGGCAGCAGGAACGTCTCCGCGAGGACGAGGAGCGCGATGCCCACGGTCGCGCCCGCCAGCCGCTGGCCGAGCGAACCGGGATCGTAGGGCGGGAAGGACGGCAGGATGTACATCAGCTGCAGCCCCGGCGCCGCCCCCGCCGGGCGCGGGCCGCCCACGGCGGCGAAGGCCAGCGCGAAGCCGATCACCAGCATCCCGACGGCCGCGCTCCAGGTCCGCACGGACAGGTAGGTGCCGATGGTGATCAGCACCCAGCAGACGGGCAGCAGCCCGAGCACCACCGCGGCGCGCTGCCGGCCGGTACCGGGGATGTGCGACAGGCCCGCGAGCGCCACCGCGGCGAACAGTGCGTAGGTCGCGGCGACGGACGAGCCGAAGCCGTACAGGAACAGGTAGAACCCGGCGCCGGCGGCCACCGTGACCCGCACCGACAGGCGGGCCGCCGCCCTGTAGGCGGCGGGCAGCCGGACCCCGGGAACGCCACCCATGCCCCCAGCATCACCCCGCGCCGTCCGCACCGCCCGCCCGGCATGGCGGCAGAGTTCAGTCGACCTGCAGCTCGCCCATCCGGCTCCAGCCGGTGGCGCCCTCGATGGTGGTGCTGACGATCTCGGGGGTACGGGTGACGAGGGGACGCATCGTCTCCAGGGCGGTGCGGAAGTGCTCCGAGGTGACGTGTGCTTCGGCCGCGTCGTCCTGGAACGCCTCGACCAGGACGTAGGTGTTCGGCTCCTCCAGGCTGCGGGACCACTCGAACCACAGGTTTCCGGACTCGGCCCGGGTGGCGCGGGTGAACTCCGCGACCTTCTCCGGCCACTGCTCCACGTAGGCGGGCTTGACTGCGAATTTCACCACAATGAAGATCATTCGAGCATTGTAGGTTCGTCAGACGGTCTCGCCGGCAGGACTCGTGGGCGCCGCAGGCGTAACAGGGTAGGAGCCCGCGGCGGCCACCGGTGGGCGCTCGCCCCCCGGGCATCGACGTGCCGACGCCGGTGGCGCGCGCGACCATGAGGAGATGGAGCCGGCGTCACTGGGCGATGTCAGCACTCCCGGGCGTCTTGCGTCCGTCGGGGAGGGGATCGGCCTGGACGAGCTGGCCCTCGCGGCCCGCAACCACGGGCTGCCCCTGGAGGCCCTGCGCTACGAGGTCACCCCGGCCGGACTGCACTACGTCCTGGTCCACTACGACATCCCCGCCGCGGACGAGGCCACCTGGCAGCTCACCGTCGGCGGCCGGGTCCGTGACCCACTGACCATGGACATGGCCGCCCTTCGCGCGCTGCCCGCCGTCACGCACCGGGTCACCATGGAGTGCGCGGGCAACGGCCGGGCGCGGCTGTCGCCGCGGCCCGTGAGCCAGCCGTGGCTGGTGGAGGCCGTGGGCACCGCCGACTGGACGGGCGTTGCGCTGCGGACCGTCCTCGCCGAGGCCGGGGTGCGCCCGGACGCCGTCGAAGCCGTCTTCACCGGCGCCGACCACGGAGTGGAACGCGGGATCGAGCAGGACTACCAGCGCAGCCTGCCCCTGCCGGTCGCCACCGGCGAGGACCCGGATGTGCTGATCGCGTACGCGATGAACGGCCTGCCCCTGCCTCCGCAGCACGGGTATCCGCTGCGCCTGGTGGTCCCCGGCTGGTACGGCATGGCGCATGTGAAGTGGCTGCGGGACATCACCCTGGTCGACGCCCCGTTCACCGGCTTCCAGCAGGCCGTCGCCTACCGCTACCGGCAGGCGCCCGACGAGCCGGGCGAACCGGTCGGCCGGATCGCACCGCGCGCCCTGATGGTCCCGCCGGGCTTCCCCGACTTCATGTCGCGCGTCCGCGTCGTGCGCCCGGGGCCCGTACCGCTGGAGGGGCGCGCCTGGTCGGGGTACGGGCCGATCGCGCGGGTCCAGGTGAGCGGCGACGGGGGCCGCACCTGGACGGAAGCCGAGGTGGCGCCGCGGGCACGTGGCGCGTGGGCTTGGCAGGCATGGCACTGCGCCTGGACGGCCACGCCGGGCAGCCACACCCTCATCACCCGCGCCACGGATACCGAAGGGCACACCCAGCCACTCGAACAACCCTGGAACCGCGGCGGCTTCGCCAACAACCTCGTGCACCACGTCCCCGTGCTGTGCTGCTGAGCGCGGACGCGGCGCGGACGGCGGCGGCGTCGCGGGGCGGCAGCTGCCTCGGCACGTGCGGCAGCTGAACCCCGTTCAAGGCGTCTTCCTGCGGCGCGTTTCAGAGACGGCCACCGGTGAGCCTGGAGAGGGGGCCGCGGCGGCGCAGTCCGGCGCGCCGGCCCACCGCGTACGAACCCGCCGTCACGGCGACCGTGGCGGCGCCGGCGCCGAGGGCGGTGGCCTTGCGGGCCTTGACCACCGTCCACGCCGCGGTCGCCTTGCCGAGCGTCTGGCGGGTGGCGGAGCCCAGGGACTTCCGTGCGGAGTTCGCGGCGGCCTTGGTCCGCTCGGCCGCGGGCGCGGCCACCGACGTGAGGTGGCCGGTGCTTTCGGTGCCGGTCGCACGCCCCGAAGAGGGGCTCCGCTCCCGGGAGTTGGCGGTCGACGTCTCGGAGTTCGCGCTGCTACGGGATTCAGTCATGCTGCGCGTGTGTCCGGCCCCGGCGGCGGTAAACCCGCCCTCCGGCCGGCGGTTCACAGCAGGCGCGCCCGGAACCCCGGTGGTGACGATCCGGGGCCGCGGAAACCGCTCGGAGGGCCCCCGCGGAGTCCGTCCGGGATCGGCTGTGCGACCGCGCCCCGGCCTGGCCGATCGCCCCGTACGGCTGGGCGCGCGTGGCCGGGACGGTGGTCGGGCAGCAGCAAGCCGAAGCCCCCCGAGACGGTGATGTCTCGGGGGACTCGCTGTGCACTGCCGCGGATCAGCGGCCGCGCTTGCCCCAGGAGCGGGTGTCGATCACGTGTCCGCGGTCGCTGCGCAGGGTGGCCGTGTCACGGCTGTCCCAGACGTAGTTGCGGCGGTCCTGGTAGACGTCGTGGCTGCTGTCCCGGCCCTTGCCGGTGTGGACCTTCACGCTCGAGCGGCCGTCGAGGCGCAGACCCTCGAAGCGGTAGCGGTTGCCCTGCTTGTCGGTGAGGGTGAACCCGCGCAGGTTGACGGCCTTGCGGCCGGTGTTCTTCACCTCGACCCACTCGGCGTTCAGGCTGCGGTTGGAGCGGTCGTCGCGGCCAGGACTGTCGTACTGGACCTTGCCGATCACGATGGAGGAGCGCCGCGAGTTCCCGTCGCGGTGGTGGCCGTCGGCGGCGGCCGGCAGGGCGGCCGCGCCGACGAGGGCGACGGAGGCCGCGACTGCGGCGACGATGCGGCGGGTGTTGCGAGAAGCAGACATGGAGATGTCACCTCATGGACATGCCCGTCAGGACCTGGTCAGGGCCTCGTCGGGCGGCTGCAGTTCCCGGCTTGCTGCCGAGAGGCCACACTCTGGACCGAGTGGAGACCGTTCGACCGGCATAACACTCGATATTACCGAATCTGTACATTCGGGCAATATCATCCAATTAACCGTGAAGTCGTGAAGCCGTGAAGCCGTGAAACTGCGAAGCCCTCCCGGGCCGGGGACGCGCGGTCAGCGCTTGTAGAAGCGGCACTTCCCGCTGACGACCCGCCCCAGCTCGTCCAGGAGGCAGATCTCGATCCATCCCGCTCCGCCGGGTACGTCCGCCTTGAGGGGGATGGTGATGTTTGCCGAGCCGCCGCACACGGGAGTAGTGGTCCGGGTGTCGAGGGTGGTGATCAGGTCAGGGGTGTACGTCCGCGCGAGGGTCTTGCGACAACCGCCGGGGCTCGTACTGACGGACCGTTGGACCCCGACCACCGACGCCGACCGGTTGAACCAGTGCAGATCGCCCCTTGTGTAGGTCGCGCCGAAAGTGACGTCGTACGAAGGGCTGGCCGCGGACGCCGGCCCGGGCAGGGCGAGGAGCGCGCCGATGGCCAGGCCCATGGCCGCGAGGCCTGCCGTGATCCTGCTGTGCATGTCGTCCCCAATGCTCGGCTGAAGGTACGGAGGGAATGCTCAGCCCCCAGTCTCCCGGGGATCGCGTAGTCCGTACCCGGCCGGGTGCCGCTGCGCGACCGCCGCCGGGGGTGCGGGCGGCGGCAGCGGACGGCCCGGCCGTGCGGGCCGCCCGGTCCGCAGTACGACGGCCACCGCCGTGACTCGATGAGAGAGCCCCCGGGTCCCGTACAGCCGGGTGGGAAGGGCTACTTGGGCGTGACCCAGACCTGGCGCTTGTTGGTGTTCGCCGTGTAGAGCTGCACCACGGTGCCGTTGGCGGTCGCGCCGCCGGTCGCGTCGAGGACCTTGCCCGACGCCACGTGGACGATCTGGCCCTTGGCGTTGACGGACCAGCGCTGCGCCGCGCTGCCGTTGCAGTCGTAGAGGCTGATCTTGTTGCCGTTCGTGCTCGCGTTGTGCGCGTCGTCCAGGCACTTGCCGAGCGCACGGACCGTACCGTCCTTGCCCAGGATCCACGACTGCGCCGCGGAGCCGTTGCAGGTGTAGAGCTGGATCTGCGTGCTGTTGGCCGCCTTTCCGCCCTTCACGTCCAGGCACTTGGAGCCGATCCCGCTCACCTTGCCCTGTGGGGACAGCGTGGCGCCGCCGCCGGCGGCGAGGCGGCGCAGGCCCTGCACGTCGAACTGCTGGACGTAGGTGCCCGCCCGCTTGTCCGCATAGGCGTACGTGGGCGAGCACATCACCGGGAATTCTCCGGAGTCGGTGCCCTTGACGCAATCGCTCTTGTTCAGGCTGCGGTTGGCGTGCGCCAGGCCCAGCGTGTGCCCGATCTCGTGGCTGACGTGGTTGCGCATGTACGCCTCGCCCGTGGCGGCGGTGGGCTTGCCGGCCGAGGTGAAGAACTCGTCGTCGATGTACGCGTGCCCGCTGGTCACGGTTTCGGGCACGGACGAGACGGTGAAGCCGCAGCTGAGGTGCGCGGTGCCCGACCCGTCGCGGACCACCTTCCAGCCGGTGCTGCCCATGCTGCCGCCGTCGGTCGGCGGAACGCACGGATGGTGCAGGATGCCGACGATCACCTCGCCCTTGAGCCGGGTGTAGTCCCAGCCGACCGGCTTCGTGTCGACGGTGACCGGCAGGTTGGTGATGCGCCGCAGGTCCGCGGCGGTGGCCTGCACGTACGGAGCCAGCCAGTCCGCGGACTTCTGGTCGTAGAACTTGATCGTGTAGCCGGTCTGCAGCCACTTGGTGGAACCGCTCAGCTTCCACCCCTCGCCCTGGGGCGGTGCGGGCGCGGCGGCCGCGGCCGACCTGCCCTCCGGCTGGGGGGCCTGCGTGCCGAGCGACATGACACCGCCCTTGAAGGTGGTGCCGTCGCTGCCGTAGGTGGCGGAATCCTCAAGGTGGGAGCCGGGTGCCTCTCCGGTCGGCGGCGCCGTCCGGGAGCTCGTGGTCTCCGTCGTGCTGTTCCCGGTGTCCTCGGTGCCGAACGCGGTCGCCGACAGTTGCAGACTTCCCACGATGGCCGCCACGGCCGCCGCGGCAGCGATGGATATCCGGTGCTTGCCTGTCAATCGCAAGTGTTCATCGCCCTCTCATCATGTTTCACTTCCCGCCGGTCCCGCGGTTGCGCGGGGGAGCGGGAATCGAGTGGATGATATGTCAAGGGGCCAAAGCGCCTCGTAGGAAGGCGAGTTATGCGGGCGGATCGGGGCTCACGGAGCAAGCAGGGATTCAGCCGTCGCGGTGCGTGCGTACAACACCGAGCGGCCCGCCCGGTGCGCGCTGACCAGGCCCGCATCGCGGAGCGCGGTGAGGTACTGGGACACCCCCGCCCGTGAGAGCCCGGTGCGACGGGCCAGATCGGTGGTGGAGGCGGGAGTCTCCAGCTCGGCCAGCAGCCGGGTCCGCGAGCGGCCCAGGACCGCGGCGAGCGCGTCGGTTCGGGTGGTGGCCGGGCGGGGTTCCCACAGCGAGCCCACGCCGCGCGCCGGATAGGCCAGCTGCGGGGGTTCCGGCGGCGTCACCCGGGTGAACGGAACCGGGCCGGTGAAGGCCGAAGGGATCAGCACCAGCCCCGTACCGGCGGTCTCCCGGGACAGATCACGCTGGCGGCGGTCCAGCCGGAGCGCGTCGTCGGCCCAACTCACCGAGGGGTGAAGATCGTTGAAGAGACACGCGGGGCCCTGCTCGGCGAACTTGCGGGCCCTGTGGAAGACATCGGCGTCGAGGACGCCCCGGACCCGCGCCCAGTAAGGGGCGAGCGCCAGCTGCCAGTAGCTCTCGATCTCCTCCACGACCCGGGCCAGACGAGTCCGCGGCTCGGCGTACAGGGCCCGCGACCGAGGGCCGAGACCGCCCTGCTCGTCCCCGAGACGGTCGAGGTCCCGTCGTACCTGGGCAGCGGGCGTCGCCAGGATCCTGGCCAGCTCCTGCGCCAGTGCGGGAGCCGGCGAGGCGGGCGCGGGGTTGAGGAAGTCGGGGACATACCCCGCGGGCGGGACCAGCTCGGCCAGCCCCCCTCGGTCGAGCCCCGCGGCAGCCAGCCTGGGCCTCACCTGCTCGATCCAGGGCCGGTGAACGGGATGCGTACATCCCGAGCGCAAGAGCCGCAGGCTGGGCCCGACCTCCCACATCGGCGAAACGGCGAACCGCACTTGCGCCAGATCGCTCGTCGAGAACACCAGCTCCGCCAACACACCGACCCCCGGATTCACATATGTCTGAATCAGTGGCGGTCACCATACTGTGCGGAGACCATCCCTGGCATGACCTCACAGACGATCACCGCGGCCACCTCCGGCACGTGGACACTCGGCGACCTGACCGTCAACCGGATCGGTTTCGGCACGATGCGCCTGCCGCAGACCGGCGAGGCGCTGATCCCGGACGCCACACCGCGCGACCGGGACGAGGCGGTCGGCGTGCTGCGCCGCGCGGTCGAGCTCGGCGTGAACCACATTGACACCGCCGCGTTCTACTTCTCGCCCCTGCGCTCCGCCAACGAACTGATCAGCAGGGCGCTGGCCCCCTACCCGAACGACCTCGTCATCGCCACCAAGGTCGGACCGGGCCGAGACCCCTCGGGCCAGTGGCTGCCCCACGCCACCCGCGAGCAATTGCGCGGCCAGGTCGAGGAGAACCTGCGCCAGCTCGGCCGCGACCACCTCGACGTGGTGAACCTGCGTGTCGTGGGCACGGACTCGATCGCCGAACGCTTCGGCGCACTGGCCGAGCTGCGCCAGGCCGGGCTCATCCGCCACCTGGGCCTCTCCAACATCAGCCCTCATCACCTCGCCGAGGCCCGGGCCATCGCGCCGGTGGTCTGCGTGCAGAACATGTACGGGATCGGCGTGCGGCCCGAGCAGGACGCGTTCCTGCGCGACTGCGGGGAGCAGGGCATCGCGTTCGTGCCGTTCTATTCGATCGCCGGCACGGGGCGCCAGGCAGGCGCGACGGGCGCCGAGGACGACGAACTGCTCACCGTCGCGCGGGCGCACGCAGTGAGCGCCGCGCAGGTCCGCCTGGCCTGGACGCTGCACCGCGGACCGCATGTGCTGGCCATCCCCGGCACCGGAAACCCGCAACACCTCGCCGCCAACGTGGCCTCGGGCGCACTGCGCCTCTCCGGCGAGGAACTGGCTGCTCTGGACGCCCTCCACCAACGCGCAGCCTGACATCCCCGTTCGACGGTCGGAGTCGGACCGTCGTGTGCCGCGCCGATGCCCAGGTCGGCCACTCGGCCGCGGTGACCCACTCGGCCGCGCGCCGGGGAACATTTCCGTCCGTCACCCGCGGTCGCTCATGCGGCCGACTGCGGTGCGATCTCAGCGATCAGGTCCTCGACGCGCTTCTTGATTTCGTCGCGGATGGGACGGACGGCCTCGACGCCCTGGCCGGCGGGGTCCTCGAGCTTCCAGTCGAGGTAGCGCTTGCCGGGGAAGACGGGGCAGGTGTCGCCGCAACCCATGGTGATGCAGACGTCGGACGCCTGGACGGCCTCCACGGTGAGGATCTTCGGGGTCTCGGCGGACATGTCGATGCCGACCTCGCGCATCGCCTCCACCGCGGCCGGGTTGACGCCGTCGGCCGGAGCGGACCCGGCGGAACGGACCTCGACGCGGTCACCGGCCAGGTGGGTGAGCCACGCGGCGGCCATCTGGGAGCGGCCGGCGTTGTGGACGCAGACGAACAGCACGGACGGCTTGGCGGCGGTCATGCGAGCCTCTTCTCAGGCAGGTGGGGAAGCGCAGCGCGGCATCGCATCAGCGGAAGCTGGTGTCAGCGGCTGCTGATGTGAAAGTATCAGCAGATGATGACGTCAGTCGACACTGATCTGATCCGGGTGCTGGCCGACCCGCTCAGGCTCGAGATCGTGACCCTCCTCGCCCAGGAGACGCTCTGCACCACCCACCTCGTGGAGGAGACCGGTGCCAGGCAGACGAACCTCTCCAACCACCTGAAGGTGCTGCGCGAGGCGGGGGTGGTGGAGACGGAGCCGTGCGGACGGTTCACGTACTACCGACTGCGCCCGGACGTCATGGAATCGCTCGCCGGGCGGTTCACCGACCTCGCCCGGACCGCCCGCGCCACCGCCGACGCGAACCTCAAGCGGTCCTGCCCCTAGGCTTCCGCGCCTTGCCTCACCTGCCCGAGGAGAACCTGCCTTGACCGCCACCGAGTCCGCCACCGAGTCCGCCACCGAGTCCGCCGCGAGCGTCGCCCCGGCCGCGGACGTGTCCCCGCGGCCCGCGCCCGGCGCCGCAGCGCCCCGTACCCCGCTGATCGCCCGCGCCGCCGCCGAGCTGGTCGGGACCGCCGCGCTGGTGGCGATCGTGGTCGGCTCCGGCATCCAGGCCGCCGAGCTCACCGACGACGTCGCGTTGCAACTGCTGGCGAATTCCACCGCCACCGTCTTCGGCCTCGGCGTCCTCATCGCCCTGCTCGGCCCGGTCTCCGGCGCCCACTTCAACCCGGCCGTCACCCTCGCCGAATGGTGGACCGCCCGCCGTGGAGGCGCGGGCGTGAACGCCCGCGAGCTGGCCGTGTACGTCCCCTCCCAGATCGTCGGCGCCATCGCGGGCGCGATCCTCGCGGACGCGATGTTCGGCGAGCCGCTGGTGAAGTGGTCGCAGCACGACCGTTCTGCCGGCAACCTCCTGCTCGGCGAGGTCGTCGCCACCGCCGGGCTCATTCTGCTGATCTTCGGTCTGGCCCGCACCGACCGCCTCCGCTTCGCCCCGGTCGCCGTGGCCTCCTACATCGGGGCGGCGTACTGGTTCACCTCCTCGACCTCCTTCGCGAACCCGGCCGTCACCATAGGCCGCGCCTTCACCGACACCTTCGCCGGTATCGCCCCGGCCTCGGTGGCCGGTTTCATCGGCGTACAGCTCATCGGTGTGGTGGTGGGACTGGCGCTGGTGGCGGTCATCTTCATGCGCGGCAAGAGCGCCTAGTGCGCCGGCGGTGCGTCAGCCGACCACCGGGCTGCGGCGCTCCAGCAGTACGACGTCGCGCCACGCGCCGCGGTGGCGGCCGATGCGCTCGCGGGTTCCGATGACGCGGAAGCCGGCGCGGGCGTGCGCGGCGAGGCTGGCCGCGTTCTCCGGGAAGATCCCCGACTGGATCGTCCAGATCCCCGCGGCCTCGGTCGACTCCACCAGCGCGGCCAGGAGCCGCCCGGCGACCCCGCGGCCGCGGGCGGCGGGGTGGACGTAGACGGAGTGCTCGATCACTCCGGCGTACGCGCAACGGTCGGAGACCCGGGTCGCCGCGATCCAGCCCAGCACCCTGCCGTCGGCGTCGAGCGCGGCGAAGCGGTGCCCGGGCAGCTTCGCGGCGTCGAACTCGGCCCAGGTGGGCGCGGTGGTCTCGAAGGTGGCGTTGCCCTCGGCGATGCCCATCCGGTAGATCGCCAGGACCTCGGCCGCGTGCGTGCCGGTCAGCGGCGCGACGGTGAGGATCACGCGGTGGCCGTGCGGGCGAGGAGCTGGCCCATGGCCGCCAGTACCGAGGGCTCGACCCGGTAGTACACCCAGGTCCCGCGCCGCTCGGAGGAGAGCAGGCCGGCCTCGCGCAGCTTCTTCAGGTGGTGGGAGACCGTCGGCTGGGAGACCCCGACGTCGGAGATGTCGCACACGCACGCCTCCCCGCCCTCATGGGACGCCACCAGCGAGAACAGCCGCAGGCGTACCGGGTCCCCGAGGGCCTTGAACATGACCGCGGTCCGCTCGGCCTCCTCGGCGGTCAGCGGGCGCTCGGACAGGGGCGGGCAGCACGGCGGCGTCACGGCTTGCGGCTCCAACAGGGGCAGCACCTTCGTCGTCATGCCCCCATCATCGCGGCAACTTCGACAGATGTCTATGTTGACGAATGTCGATGTCCAGTGCCACGCTGGTACCCAAGACATCGACAACTGTCGAATCAATAGGGGAGCCCTCGTGAACGCATCCACCGAAGCCCTGCCCGTCGTCGTCATCGGCGCCGGGCCCATCGGCCTCGCGGCAGCCGCCCGGCTCGTCGAGCGGGACATCGAACCCCTGGTCCTGGAAGCCGGCCCCGCCGCGGCGACCGCGGTGCGGCAGTGGTCGCACGTCCGGCTGTTCTCCACCTGGTCCGAGGTGGTCGACCCGGCCGCCGAGAAGCTCCTCGCGCCGACCGGCTGGAGCCGGCCCGAGGGCGCCGCCTACCCGTCCGGCGGGGACTGGGCCGACCGCTACCTCCAGCCGCTCGCCGACGCGCTCGGCGCCGGCCGGGTCCGTTACCACTGCACCGTCACCGGAGTCTCCCGTGCCGGCCGTGACCGCATCGTCGACGCCGACCGCGAGGACCAGCCCTTCGTCGTCCACCTCACCGGCGCGGACGGCTCCGAGGAGCGGATCTTCGCCCGGGCCGTGATCGACGCCTCCGGCACCTGGTCCACCCCGGGCCCGGCCGGTGGCAGCGGCCTGTCCGCCCTCGGGGAGCGTGCGGCCGCCGACCGGATCTCCTACCGGATCCCCGACCTCAAGGACCCGGCCGTCCGCGCCCGGTACGCGGGCAAGCGCACTGCCGTCATCGGCTCCGGAGCCTCCGCCTTCACCGCCCTGGCCCACCTCGCCGACCTGGCCCGGGCCGATGGCGGCGCCGGGACCCACGCCACCTGGATTCTGCGGCGCGGGATCTCCGGTTCCACCTTCGGTGGCGGTGAGGCCGACGAGTTGCCCGCCCGAGGAGCCCTGGGTCTCGCCGCGAAGGCCGCCGTCGACGACGGGTACGCCGACGCGGTCACCGGCTTCCGCACCGACGCCGTCCAGCGTGACGGCGACGGCCGTCTGGTCCTCGTCGGCGAGGACGGACGTCGCCTGGACCCGGTCGACGAGGTCATCGTCCTCACCGGCCTGCGCCCCGACCTCACCTTCCTGGGCGAGCTTCGCCTCGCCCTGGACGAGCGCCTCCAGGCCCCCGTCGGGCTGGCCCCGCTGATCGACCCCAACCAGCACTCGTGCGGCACCGTCTACCCGCACGGCGTGCGCGAGCTCTCCCACCCGGAGAAGGACGTCTACTTCGTCGGCATGAAGTCCTACGGCCGTGCCCCGACCTTCCTCGCCATGACCGGCTACGAGCAGGTCCGCTCCGTCGCCGCCCATCTCGCCGGCGACCGCGAGGCCGCCGAGCGCGTCGAACTCACCCTTCCCGAGACCGGAGTGTGCGGCGGCGCGGGCCTCTTCGACCAGCCCGAGGCCGCCGAGGCGGCCGGTGGCGGCTGCTGCGCGGCCCCGGCCACCCTCACCATCGGCGCTCCGGCCCCCACTTCGGGCGGCTGCGGCGCGTGATATGCGGGCCTCGCGGGAGGCGGGCGTCAGGTCTGCCGTCAACGCCCGCCGCCCGCAAGCCGCGTGCCGACGCGGAGCCTGACCAGGTTCGCGCGCAGGGCGTTCCGGTCGGGCTTGCCGGCCGCCGCGCGGGGCAGCCGGTGGACCAAATGGACCACGGCCGGGGCGTACAGCGAACCCATCCGCTCGGTGACGAACCCGCGGAGAGGGCGACCGTGCAGCACCCGCGCGGTCAGGTCGGGCCGGAGCCGGTAGCCGGACATGACCATGGGCGTACGGGCGTGTACCTCACCGGTCGCCCCGGTCGGCAGGGCCGTCCCCGCCGGATCGCGGATCTCGATCTCCACCGGTCGGTGCCGGTCTCCGTCTGCCCGTACCAACCGTGCAGTACGGGGCCGAACACCTCCGCGGCCTGGCGCGCGCCGCGGGATCGACGATCAGGGCGGTGGCGCCGGTGCTCCGCACGATCGTCGCCTGCGTACCGGTCGTCATGGCCGGGTCGAGGTGCACCACCCGGGCGCCGAGGAGATTGGCCGCGTAGCGGGCGACGAGGGTTTGCGGCCGGTTGCCGGTGAGGAGGCAGACGGTGGCCGCCCGGGCGACGCCGTGGGCCGCCAGCACCGCGGCCGCGCCGTGGACCCGGTCGGCGAACTCCCCGGCCGAGACCGTACGGCCCTGCGCGCACGTGATCGCCGCACCGGACACCGCGACCCGGCAAACCTTTCCGGCCACAGCACTGGCGGCGCGGCACTCATCCACTCCAAGACCAGTTCCGGGATGAGAACATGCCCCGGAGGTTATGAGGGGGCGGACACGAGGGCGAAGAGCCGGTGCGGCGGTTCAGGAGTTCTCGCCGTACGTCCCTGCCTCGACTTCGAGGGCGAGTTGCTGGAGGACTTCGACCGAGGACATGTCCGTCCGGCCGGCGTCGTGTGCCATGGCCAGGCTGGTGAAGGCAAGGCTGAAGCCGGAGACCATGGTGTGGAGAGCGGGGCCGAGTGCCTCCGCCACGAGACGGGCCACCTCCTGGGGGGAGGATTCGGCCGGGACGCTGATCGACGGCAGCATCTCGTTCAGCAACTGGTTGATCACCCCCGCTTCGGTGTCGGGGCTGTCGTCGTCCTCGCCGGCCTCGGCCGCCCGGCGGATCTCCTGGGCCTCGGTGAGGATGCCGATGACTCGCTTCAGGACCTCTGCGCGTTCCATCCCCGGAGGGTAGCTCCAGGTGAGGGGCGCGGACGGCGCGACCGGCGGCCGGAGCTGCGCGCGGGCCCGCCACCACCACCATTCGCCGTGCCGGAGGCGGCGCTGATCTGGGTGTCCCGCGCGGGAATTGCGGGGGGCGTGCCCGCATGTGTGAGGGCCACGGGCGGAGTTGACTCGGCTCAGCCGATCGGCCGGTACGACCGCCCCGGCCCCGGCCGCGCGGGGCCGCGTACCCGACCACTGCGAGGAGGTGAACCGTATGGCCGTGCTCAAACTCCAGAACCTGCAGCCCCGGCGTACGCCCGGCAGCGTCGCTGTGGCCAGCATGACGTCGAGTGCCTGGAACTGCTGTAACAAGCCCCCGGATCCGTGATCGGGGTGACGGGATGCGTCCGGGACCTGCCGGGTCCCGGACGCATCCCGCTGCTACGCGTGCCGGCGCGCAGGGCGTTGCGACGCACCCGTGGGCGCGGAGCCACAGCCGTCAGGCGCAGGGATGTAGGCGAGCCCGTGCGCTCCCGGCTCTCCTACGCGGTCGACGTGGAGGGTCGCCACCGCCTCCACCCGTTCCAAGTCCACCACCGTCACCGTGCTGGACGAGACCGCCGCGACGTAGCCGTACCTGCCGTCGGGTGACGAGGTGATCGTCAGGGGGAAGGCGCCGACCTCCACGCAGCCGCGCTCCGCGCCGTCCTTCCCGTACACGTGCAGGAGCCCCGGCTCCTGCACGCCCAGCGCCGCCCGGCCCGCTCGCATGCGCAGTTCTCCGGCGAGTACCAGATCCGTGGCGGTGACGTGGACGGGGAAGACGAGCCCGTTCGTCCGGTGCGTCCGGACCACGGCGCCCGTGGCCGTGTCGACGACCCGCACCCCGGCGTCCGGCACCGGCCCGGCAACCGCGAAGTCCCCCTTGGGGGCGGCCACATAGACGAACCGGCCGTCGCGCGACGCCGCGATGCCCTCGCTGCCCGGCACCTCGATGCGGCCGGCCATGGCCCCCGAACCGATGTCGACGACCGACACGAACGGCGCCTCCTTGTTCGCGCTGTACGCACGGCTCCCGTCCGGCGTGAGCGTGAACCAGTGCGGACCCGGCGCGGCGACGGACAGCCGGCGCACCGGCTTGAGGGAGTCCGCGTCGAGTGCCACCAGGGCGCCCTCCTCGGCGTCGTGCGCCTCGACGCTCACCCACAGGAGCTCGCCCGACGGGTCCAGCGCGATGCCGTGCGGCGCGCGTTCCGGCGCGAGGTCGACGATGTCGACGATCCGGCGCCGATCCGGATCGATCACCACGAGCTCGTGGGCCCGGCCACCGTTGGCGTGGTAGTAGCCGGACCGGTACGTGATCGTCGCGTAGAGCCGCCGCCGCACCGGGTCGAAGCACAGCTCGTGCGGCTCGTTCGGAACCTCCAGCACTCCCAGCCGTCGGAAGTCCAGGGCGTCGAAGAAAGTGATCGTGGGGCCGCTCTGGCTCGCCACGGCGAGTACGTCCTGCATGTTCTCTGTCATGCCTGGAGCCTGGGTGGCCGGATGAATTAACTCCAGTGCACTTATGGCAAGGTGTGATTGCGTACAGAGAAAAGACGCTGGTCGCACAGGGGTTGAGCGGACCGGCCCGTGAGGGGAGACACAGCTCGTGGACGGACTCGACAGGCAGTTGGACCTGAATCTGCTGGTTGCCCTTGACGCGCTGCTGGAGGAGGAGAGCGTCACGGGGGCGGCCGCCCGGCTGCACGTGTCCGCGCCCGCCATGAGCCGCACCCTCGGACGGATCCGCAGGGCCCTCGGCGATCCCGTGCTCGTACGCGCCGGACGGCAGCTCGTGCCCACGCCCCGCGCCGTCGAACTGCGCCCGGGCGTCCGCGCCCTCGTCCACCAGGCACGCGCCCTCCTCGCACCCGAGCCCGTCACCGACCCGGCGCGGCTCTCCCGCGACTTCACCGTCCAGGCGAGCGAGATGGTCCTCGCCGGGCTCGCCCCCCGGCTCGTGCGCGCCGTCGCCGGCCAAGCACCCGGCGTCACTCTGCGCTTCATGCCGGAGGCCCTGGAAGGCACACCCGCCCTGCGCGAGGGCCGGCTCGACCTGGAGATCGGCGTCATCGGCCACCCCGACCCGGAAACCCGGACCGAGTCCCTCGGCCGGACGCGCCTCCTCGCCGCCGTACGCGCCGGACACCCCCTGGCCGGCCGCAAGACCGTCACCGCCGGGGCGTTCGCCGCCGCCGACCACATCGGCCTGTCCCGGCAGGGCCGGGTCCGGGGCCCCATCGACGACCGGCTGGCCGAGCTCGGACTGCGCCGCCGGGTGGTCGCCGTCGTCCCGGGCTGGAGCGCCGCGCTCTTGCTCTGCCGGGAAACGGACCTGGTCTGCCTCGCCCCGGCCGGCGGTGCGGCACACCACCTGGACGCGCTGGGCCTGACCACCTTCGAGGTACCGCTGGAACTGCCGCCCGTGGTGCTCGGCATGGCGTGGCACCCGCGCAACGACGCCGACCCGGCGCACATCTGGCTCCGGGACCAGGTCCGGCAGAGCTGGCGGCGCCCGACTGCCCCTCTGCCGGAATCGCCCCATGGCTGAGCACGACGACGACGGTCGGCGCCGGCGGAGCGTCCGTACCCCTCGGGCCGGCCGGGCCGACCGCCCCGAGGCGCTGCGCCGCATGGTCCAGGCGCTGCGGCCCGGCGGCCGGCTGCTCCTGGAAGACGCCGACCCCGGGTTGCAGCCGCTGTTGTGTCCGGACGAGTCGGGTCCCGAACAGCGGCTCGCCAACCGGTTGCGCTCCGGCTTCCGCACCTTGATGGCCGCCCGCGGCGCGGACCTGGCGTACGGACGGACCCTGCCCCGGCTGCTGCGGGAGGCCGGCCTGGAGGACGTTCAGGACCACCGCCCCGATGATCTCCGAGTGGGGCCGCCGCCCGTAACCCGCCCCGATGGCCCGCCTGGGGCCCCCGTGCTCAGAATGCCCATCGGGTATGGGTGTAGACCCCGTCGTCCCGTCCGAAGCCGTACGCCGTGGTCGGGGTCACCGCGAACACCACCGCGTCACCCTTGCGGAACGCATCCCCGATGCCGTGGAAGGTGCCCCCGGGCGAGGTGATGTGCCCACCGTACTTCGCCTCGTACGCCGCGATCACCTCCTCCAGCAGCGCCGGATCGGCAACCGGCTCCGCCTCGCCCTCGACCACGAGGTCGAGTCCTTCGGTGAGCGAGTTCCCGCCGGTGGTCAGTGCGCAATGCCCGTCGTGAGCGAGGTTCCTCGCCTTCTGCTCTCCCTTGCCGGTGGAGAAGTACAGCACCCCGTCCCGCCAAGCGGCGATCACGGGAGTCACGTGCAGGCGGCCGTCGGGTCGCACCGTGGACACCCAGAAGATCTCGGCGGTCTCGAGGTGCCGCCGGGCCTCGGCCCACTCGGTGGCGGTGACGTCCTCGGCGCCCGGGCGGGGATGGAGGGCGGAGCTGTAGCGGGCGTCGAGTTCGGTCGTGGGCTGCTTTGCGGGTCCCTGCGTCGGCATGGCAGATCTCCTTCCTGCCCCCATGGTGACCGGCTGCCCGGCCCGGCGTCATCGCCACGCCCACGGGCGGCCCTCCGTACGCCCGATCAGGGAGCTCGCCCCTGGACGGACCGCTCCGGGGCGCTGTCTGGGATGCTGATGCCTGATCCGGAAGTGGGGGCCGAGGGGCACCGACCTGTCAGGGGAGCCCGGCTCGCCGCTGGGCGCCCGTTGCCACGGGAGGGAGAGGGATATGCCGGTGGTCGCAGGCACACGCATGGCCGGTCGGGGAGTCGAGGTGACCCGGGTAGGCGGCCGGTGGCGGGTGAGCCGGCCGTGGCCCGCCCAGTTGCGACCGATCGTGCACAGCTACGCCGGCTACTGGGAGGCGGCGGCCTCGCCCTACCGGGTGCGGCTGGTTCCCACGGGTCGGGCCGTCGTCGTGATCAGTCTGGGGGAGCCGTTCGCCCAGATCCGCCGTCGGCAGGGGGACGCGAGCCCGAACAGCCAGGTGACCGGCTCGCTGGTCGCGGGTCTGGAGGACGGGCCCCGGGTGTGTGACCACCCTGGTGGCCAGGAGGCGATTCGGCTCGAGTTGACCCCACTGGGCGCCTACCGGCTGTTCGCCCTGCCGATGAGCGAGTTGACCAACAGGGTGGTCGAGCTGCGCGACGTCCTCGGCCCCGAGGCCGGGATGCTCGTGGAGCAACTGGCGGCCACCGGCGACTGGGGAGCCCGGTTCGACCTGCTGGACCTCGCGTTGGCGGCCCGGCTCGAGCGCGGCCCGCGTCCCGCACCCGAGGTGAGCCACGCCTGGCGACTGCTGTGCCGCGCCGGCGGGGCGATCCCGGTCGGCCGGATCGCGGCCGAAGTGGGCTGGAGCCAGGGCTACCTGGTCCGCCGGTTCACCGAACAGATCGGCCTGACGCCCAAGATGTCCGCCCGGGTCCTGCGCTTCCATCGGGCCGTGAGTCTGCTCACCGGCGAGAGCGCGAATCTCACCGAAGTGGCGGCCGCCTGTGGCTTCTACGACCAGGCCCACCTCAACCGCGAGTTCCGTGCCCTGGCCGAGACGACCCCCGGCCAGCTGGCCGCCGCCCGCGTGGCGGAAGGTGCCCTCGCCCTGTCAGGGGCG